>NZ_BFAG01000011.1 GCF_002897375.1 Deinococcus aerius
ACCGTGGACACGCCCGGCACGCCGAGCCCCTACCGGGACCGCACCCCGGAGGAGAACCTCGACCTCTTCCGCCGGATGCGCGCGGGCGAGTTCCGGGAGGGTGAACACGTCCTGCGGGCGAAGATCGACCTCTCAAACCCCAACATGAAGCTGCGCGACCCGGTGCTGTACCGCATCATGTACGCCGAGCACTACCGCACGGGGAACGACTGGTGCATCTACCCGATGTACGACTTCCAGCACCCCCTCCAGGACGCGATGGAAGGGGTCACGCACAGCCTGTGCAGCCTGGAGTACGTGGACAACCGCGCGATCTACGACTGGCTGATGGAGCAGCTTTTCGCCGGGGGGCCTCGCCCGCACCAGTACGAATTCGGGCGCCGGAGCCTGGAGTACACCATCGTGAGCAAGCGCAAGCTGCGCCGACTCGTCGAGGAAGGCTTCGTGACCGGCTGGGATGACCCGCGGATGCCCACCATCGCGGCGCAGCGGCGGCGGGGCGTGACCGCCGGGGCCATTCGCACCTTCGCCTCCCAGATCGGGGTGAGCCGCACGAACCGCACGGTGGACATCGCCCTCTACGAGCACGCCGTTCGGGACGACCTGAACCACAAGGCGCCCCGCGTGATGGCGGTCCTCGACCCTGTGAGGGTGATACTGAGCAACGTGGAGTCGGGCGAGACGCGCCTCCTCTCCCTCCCGTACTGGCCCCACGACGTGATCCGCGACTCGCCGGATGGTCGGGTGGCCCTGCCCACGGGTGAGCGAGTTTCACCTGAGCAGGCGGTGCGCGACGTGCCCCTCACCCGCGAGCTGTACATCGAGCGCGAGGACTTTTCCCTCGATCCCCCGAAGGGGTACAAGCGGCTGACGCGGGGCGGCACGGTGCGGCTGCGCGGCGCGGGCATCATCCGGGCGGATGAGGTGGAGACGGACGAGGCCGGGAACGTCATGGCGATCCACGCCACCCTGCTCGGCAACGACGCGAAGGCCGCCGGGGTGATCCACTGGGTCAGCGCGGAGCACGCCCTGCCCGCCGAGTTCCGCCTGTACGACCGCCTCTTCCGGGTGCCCCACCCCGAGGGCGACAACCCCGACGACATCCTCCCGCCCTTCGACCCTGAGCGCATGAGCCACGAGAACGAGGCGGTCCCGGTGGACACGGGCTTTCTGCGGTTCCTCAACCCCCACAGCCTGCGGGTGACGCGCGGCTTCGTGGAACCCAGCGTGGCGCATGACCCCGCCGAGACCCGCTACCAGTTCGAGCGGCAGGGCTACTTCTGGCGCGACCCGGTGGACAGCCGGGAGGGAGCACTCGTCTTCGGGCGGATCATGACCCTCAAGGACACGTGGGCGAAGGAGCAGAAGGCCGAAGGCAGCAAGCCGAAAGCTGAGGCGCCGAAGGTTGAAGCCCCCCAGGCCGCAGGTCCCAGACCTCAGGCCGCCCCCCTCACCCCCGAGCAGGAGGCCGAGGTCGCCCGCCTGACCGCTCAGGGCGTGGCGGAGGCGGACGCGCGCACACTCGCGCGAGACGCCGTTCTGAGGGAGTTCTTCTCCGGGGCGAACGCCGGGGAACACGCCGCGCAGGTCGCTGCCTGGACCGTGAACGATCTGGCGCCGGGCCTACGTTCGGGCGAGAGCCGCCTCTCAGCCTCCGACCTGCCCGCGCTCGCCGCGCTCCTGGCGGGGGGGCAGATCAGCACCCGCATCGCCAAGGAAGTCCTCGCCCGCGCCGCCGAATCCGGGGAGGCGCCCGCCGCCATCGTCGAGCGCGAGGGCCTGCGCGTGGTGACGGACACGGGGGCGATTGAAGCGGCCATCCGCGAGGTGATGGCGGCGAACCCCGACAAGGTGGAGGCGTACCGGGGCGGCAAGACGGGCCTGATGGGTTTTTTCACCGGCCAGGTGATGCGCGCGACCGGGGGCAAGGCGGACCCGAAGGTTGTGGCGGAGGTGTTGGGAGCGGCGCTGAAGGGCTGATCCCTCCGCCATTTCACCCAGCCCGCCGCCCCGCCACGTGGCGCATGTGGGGCGGCGGGTTCCCTTTTACCCTGGGCGGGTAGCAAATCCAGCCTGGAGGTGTCCCCATGTCCCGAAAAGTCAGTTCCGAGTCGGCCCCAGCTTTCGCCCTCTCCCGGTCTTCCCGAGGTTCTTATGGGCATGTCCCCCAGTCTGGAGCGGTCCTTCGCGCGGCTTGAACAGCGTGTGAAGGTCGTTCCGGCCCTCTCCCGCCGGGGCGTTCCGCTCCCGACGTTCGACATCGACGTGGCGCGTGACCGCCGCGGCGAACATTTCCTGGTGCGGCTGCCCCAGGACGGCGCCCCCGAGCTGAGCGTCCTCGACGTGCAGCCGGGGCTGCGGCAACTCCTGCTGCTGGCCCGCACGCCGGGGCGCAAGGACAAGTTCCTGTGCGGCTTCGACGAGCGCCATCTCTTCACCGCCGCCGTGCCGGGCGAGGGGGTGCGCGACGTGATCACGGCCATGCGCGCCCTCAAGCCCGCCGCCGTCCGCGCCGAGGAGGATCGCCTGGGTGTGCGGCCCCGCCACCGCCTGCGCCGTCACAATGCGGCTTCCCTGCGGCAGGGCGAGTGGTTCTTCGTGCCTGTGCCTGAGGTGGTCGTTCCTTCCGAGCGCCTGCGCCGCAACGAACCCCTCTCACGCGGGAACGGCAGCAAGGCACACATTTGTGCCGAGGCGGCCCGTCTCGGTGGTGAGACGGTCTATGTCTCCCGCCGCCACCGCCAACCCCTCACGCCCGCTCAGTACGAGCACCTGATCCGGCGCAACCCCAACGCCCGGACCTGGAACTGGGAGACGCGGGTGCGGAACCCGGAGCTGTACGTGCGCGGCGAGGTCCGCCACCCCGACCACGCGACCCTCTGGTTGCCCGGCTGGCACCGGGTTCTGATGAACACCGAGGGCGAGGCGCCGGGCGCGCGGTTCGTCACGTTCCTCGACTGAGAAGGGGGAGAGGCCGGGCATCCCACTGCCCGGCCTCCCCTCAGTTCAGCATCCGCCCGCTCTTCTCGCCCATCAACGCCTGGGCCTTGGTCAGATAATCCTGCAAGGTGCCGTACCAGTCGTCGCTCTCCGGGGTGTATTCCAGCGCCTGCTGGGCGTGGGCGTAGGCGGCGGCGGGGTCGCGGAAGCCCTGCTGGGCCATCACGTCGGCGGCCATCTGGTGCCCGGTGATCCAGTCGCGGCTGTGGGGGGCCGCCTCGCGCACCACCCGCTCGTAATGGTCGAGCGCCTCGTCGAGGTGGTAGTAGTCGAGCGCCACGCTGCCGAGCACCAGGCTGGCGGGCACGACCGCCCCCTGCGCGAGTGCCTGCTCAGCGGCGGTCTGCGCTTCCTGGAGTCGCCCCAGCCGGTAGTCGCACTCGGCGAGGTCGGCCAGGACTTCGGGCGCGTAGGGGTAGTCCGGCTCCTGCAAGACGGCCTCCAGCCGCTCGCGGGCCTCCACCGGGCGGTCGAGGTCGAGGAGAGCCACCCCGAGTTCGTGGAGCGCATAGGGCCGGTCGGCGTCCGTGGCGAGCGTCAGCGCCCGCTCGAAGTGCCGCAGGGCCTCCTCGTGCTGGCCGAGGTGCGTCATCACCTGGCCCCACACGAGGGCGACACCGTAGCTGGGGTCGCCGTGGGCCCGCTCCAGCCGGTCGGCCTCGCGGATGCTGGAGAGCGCCTCCTCGGGCTTGCCCAGGTTGAGCAGCGCCTGCGCCTGGAGGTAGTGCCAGGTGGCGAGGTTCAGGCCCTCCTCGGGGTCGTGGCCGGTGTAGAGGGGGCGGGCCTGGTCGAGGGCGGCCCCCGCCTCCTGCGGCTGGCCGAGTTGCAGCAGCAGCGCCGCGCCCTCCTGGAGCATGATCGCCCGGTTGAGGCCCCCCGCGTGGTGCGCCGCCTCCGCGTACAGGTGCGCCGCCTCCTGAAGATGCCCGAGCTGTTCCTCGCTGTCGGCCTGCCAGCTCCTGAGCCGCCAGCGCAGGTGTTCGGGCAGTTCTGCCACCGGGAGGTGGATGTCGAGCGCCGCCTGGGGCTGCTCGGCCAGGGCGAGGGCCGCAATCGCGTGATAGCGCGCCAGGGGGTCGGCGGCCTCACGCGCGGCGGGCGGGGGGGGCGCGGCATCGGGGCCATGCGTGCGGGCATCGAGTTCGGCACTCAGGGCGAGGTACAGCGGGTCCTCGCGCAGGGCAGGGTTCAGGGTGCGGGCCTCGCGCAGGGCGGAGCCGACCTCGGTGGTGGCGGCGTCGCCGTACAGGGCGTGGACGCTGGCGAGGTACAGCGCGAGCCGCGCCCGCTCGGGCCTGCGGGCTTCCCCCATGGCCCCTTCCAGCACGCTGAACGCCACGTCATAGTCGCCCCCCGCGAGCGCCGAGCAAGCCTGCTGCCAGGTGGTGGCGACATCGATCATCACCCCTCAGAATAGCGCGGGGAGGGAAGGGGCGTCAGGTTCGGGGCACGGTCTGCGGCCTGGGCTGCCACGCGCGTGACGCCTGCGTCCGGCGTGGGGACGACTTGCTGAACGGGAAAGGGGTCGGGGTGAGCATGACGCGCTCCCCTTCCCGAGCCGCAGGCAGCGCGGGCCTGGGTTGGGGATGCCGCGTTGCGCTCGGGGCCATCCTGCCGCGGGGTCTCGTCCTGAACCTTCAGCGCGCCTCTGCTGCCTCGTCACGTCTGTAGGGGAGTCGGCCCTGTTGCCCGTCCCGTAGGCGCGCTGCTCGCGGCCCCTCCTTTCTGTAGGTCCGCTCAAGCGCCTCTGTGACGCCCGCTACGCCTGGGTACCTTGAGTCTGGTACACTCAAGTCCGGTGGGACGGCTGCCGTCCCGATCGAACCCTTTCTCCCCCGGAGGACCACACTTGAGGCGGCTCAATCCCTGGCTGATCGTCCTGTTCGTTCTGGCGCTGTTCCTGATGTTCTCTCAGGCACCCATGAGCGGGCGGGCCAGTGTCAATTACAACGTGTTCAAGAACCTGCTCGAACAGGGCAGGATCGAGCGGGTCGTCGTGCAGGAAAACGTGGCGCGCGTCACGCTGAAGGAACCCACCACGGTCGACGTGAACGGCGCCGCGCAGCCCCGGCCGGTCACCGACTTCACCGTCCGGCTGCCCAGCAACCAGGCCACGCCCGACAGCGGGCTGATAGGCCAGCTTGAGGCGCAGGGCGTCAACTACCGCTTCGAGCAGGCGAGCCAGTGGCTGGGCATCCTGCTGAACTTCCTGCCCATCATCCTGCTGTTCGGCATGATGTACTTCTTCTTCATGCGCGCGCAGGGCGGTCAGAACGGCGTGATGCAGTTCGGGCAGAGCCGGGCCAAGAAGTACGGCAAGGAAAACCGCGTCCAGACCAAGTTCACCGACGTGGCCGGGCACGAGGAGGCCAAGCGCGAACTCATCGAGGTCGTGGACTTCCTGAAAAACCCCGGCAAGTACCACCAGATCGGCGCCGAGATCCCGAAGGGCGTGCTCCTCGTGGGGCCTCCCGGCACCGGTAAGACCCTGCTCGCGCGGGCCATCGCGGGCGAGGCAGACGTGCCCTTCTTCAGCGTCAGCGCGTCCGAATTCATGGAGATGTTCGTGGGTGTGGGCGCGAGCCGTGTCCGCACCCTCTTCGAGGACGCCCGCAAGAGTGCCCCGGCGATCATGTTCATCGACGAGATCGACTCCATCGGGCGCAAGCGCGGCGCGGGCATCGGCGGCGGCCACGACGAGCGCGAGCAGACCCTCAACCAGATCCTCTCCGAGATGGACGGCTTCGACAAGACGAGCAGCGTGATCGTCCTCGCCGCGACGAACCGCCCGGATGTCCTCGACCCCGCGCTGCTGCGCCCGGGCCGCTTCGACCGCCAGGTGACCATCGACCTCCCCAACCTCAAGGAGCGCGAGGCCATCCTGAAGGTCCACCTGCGGAACAAGCCCCTCGCCCCCGGCGTGGACGTGCCCGAGATCGCCAAGAGCACGCCCTACTTCTCGGGCGCGGACCTCAAGAACGTGACGAACGAGGCCGCCCTGGAGGCCGCGCGGCTCGGCAAGACCCAGATCGACATGAGCGACTTCTACCGGGCGCTCGACAAGATCACGCTCGGCCTGGAGAACTCCTCGCTGACGATCAGCCCCGAGGAGAAAAAGGCCATCGCCTACCACGAGGCGGGGCACGCCGTGACCGCCGCCGTCATCCCCGGCAGCGACAAGCTCCAGAAGGTCTCCATCATCCCGCGTGGCCGCGCGCTCGGCGCCGCCTTCTACCTGCCGGAGGAGCGGGCGCTGATGAGCCGGGAGCGGCTGGAAAACCAGCTCGTCGTCTCGCTGGGGGGCCGCGCCGCCGAGGAGGTCTTTATCGGCAGCGTCACGAGCGGGGCCGCCGACGACTTCCGCAAGGCGACGAACATCGCCCGCAAGATGGTGCTGGAGTGGGGCATGGGCGACAACTTCAAGAACATGGCGCTCACCACCGACTCCGGCCCGGTCTTCCTGGGCGAGGACATGGCGAAGCCCAAGGCCTTTTCCGAACACACCTCGCAGCTCGTGGACGAGGACGTGAAGCGCATCCTGGGCCGCGCCTACGAGCGGGCCAAGAGCCTGGTCAGCGAGTACGCGGAGGCCATGCACGAGGTCGCCGACGCGCTGCTCAGCCAGGAACTCATCACCGGCGACGTGGTGCGTGACGCGGTGACCCGGGCGCGCGGCCAGGGGCAGCCCGCACCGCAGCCCACCGTGTAAGCCCAGCCTGAAGCTGAAAGACAAAGCCCCCCGGAGACGGGGGGTTTGCCCTGTTGCCCGGCGCGAAAGAGTGGAGTCCTGCCGAGCGAGTCACCTCACCAGGCTCTCGGGGGACCCCTCACGCCGCTCAGGATGACTCCCCTTCTTCCGTCAACCGCTCTGCGCTGACGGTATAGGCGGCAGGTAGAACAGCAGGTCGAGGGACGGCGGCTTGATGTCCTGCGTCCTGAGCAGCACGGCAATCTGCGCGGTATGCCGGACCTCGTGCATCATCACGTGCCACAGCAACCCGTCCACCCGGAAGCGTTGGTGCTCCGGCGGCCAGTCCTCGACCGTCACGACACGTGCCAGCTCGGCGGCGTCCAGCCGGGCGAGGTAGGCCCGGGTGCTTTCCTCCACGGCGAGCCAGTAGTCCAGCAGGGGGGCGAGCGGCACGTCATCGTAGAAGGGACGGCCTCGGAGAGCCTGCACCCCGGGCAGATGGTCCTGCACCGGGGGTACCCGCCGGATGTCGCCGTGCAGCCAGCCGTCCTCGACCTCGGCGATGTGCCACACCAGGTCCTTGATGCAGCGGAACCGGTCGCCGTTCAGCAGCGGCCTGGCCAGCACCTCGTCCGGCACGTCCTCCAGCGTGGCCCACAGGTCCCGCCGGGCGCGGACGAGGTACTCGTAGGTTTCGGGGATGTTCATCGGTTCCTCCCGGGGCGACCTTCACTCCCGCCAGATCGCCCAGTGTTCTTCCAGCTTGTCCAGTTGCTCCTTCGGGCGCCCGCCCAGGCGCAGCAGGGCCATGACTTGTCCCCGGTGATGGCTGTCGTGGACGATGATGTGCTGGAGAAAGTGCGCCGGGTGCGAGGGATAGGTCCCCTCGTTCCAGGGATCGGCGAAGGGCTGCCCCGAGGTGATGGCGTCCTGAACCGCGCCGAGGGCCGCATCGTCCCCGATGGCGAAGGCGCGGCCCAGTTCGGCGGGGTCGCGCAGGCGCAGACGAAAGCTTTCGCCGTCGCGCGCGATGGCGGCGGGCAGACCCTCGGCGTGGGGGGGCGAGATGTTGGAGAGCCAGTCCAGGCGGAAATGCGCCATGTGGCCCAGGTGCTGCCCGACCGTCCACCCGCCCCGCCCGTCCGAGAGGTCCAGGTCAGCGTCAGCCAGGGTGCCCAGCAGAACGGCGTTCACCCGCCCGTTGCGGCGGAAGGATTCGAGCAGCAGATCAAGTTGGTTCATGAGGTCTCCTCTGGCAGGTCAGGCCCGCCGGGCTCGCCCGGCCGGGGGATCTTCAAACCCTGCGGGCGCGGGCCGGTCAGGCGGCGGTCTTCCCCGGATTCCACGGTGCGCGGGCTCGCGCGCAAGCGGCACGTCCTCCTGCCTGAACTCGTGGGGAGGCCAGCAGGGAGGACCGGGCGGTCCACCGTCATCTGCTGCGCCCCGGGCTGTCACGGCGGGACAGCCCCTGACCCCGCCGGTCGGCGTGGACATGTGCCGTGCGTTCAGCTCCATCCACAGCCCGGGAATCACGAGCGGAGTTCAAGCCGCACCGTCACCTCGTCGCCCTCCTGGAGCTGTTCTGCCCTTCGAACACTCGCCTTGACGGGCACGATGTAACGGTCATCCTTGGGAAACAGGGACGTTGTCCACTCGGTCCCGCCGATCCGAACCCGGACGGGAAGCATGCCCCAGCCGTACGTCACGAACTTGGAGGCGGCGTGCAGGTCGCGGCACTGCTCTGCGGGAACGGTCACGAAGTACCAGGGGGCGGGGCCAGCCCAGTGCCACACCGGGCCGCTGAACTCCAGGGTCATGGAGTTCCCCCTCGCGGGCATTGGCGGTTCACCGGGCCCAGAAGTCCGGCGGCGTGATGCCCAGCGCCCGCAGGTACACGTAGCCCTGCCCCCGGTGGTGAATCTCGTTGTCCACCACGCCGATGGCGGCGACCCACCCGGTCATGGGACCCCAGGCGAGCGGCTGCTCCTGGGCGTAGCGGGCGGGGGGAACGCCCGGCAGTTCGGCCTCGAGGCGGCGGCTCAGTTCGTCCCACGCGGTCAGCAACGCCTCCCGGGTCCGGGCGGGCTGCGCGTCCCAGACCGGCTCGCCCCAGTTCCCGGTCACCAGGCCGTTCAGCGTGTACGCCGTCACGCCGTGAATCTCCCACGCCATCTCCGCGAAGGGGCGCATGGGCGGCGCGGCAGTGAAGGTGAAGAGCTGGTCCTCGGGAAAGGCCTCGACAAGGCGGCGGGTCAGGCGGCGGTGGCTCAGCCAGTGGGCCAGGAAGTCGGCGGGGGTGAGGAACGTGGCGGTGGATGTCTGGCTCATGGGGGCCTCCACCCCCAGCGTAAGGGCGATTCCCGTCAGGACCTGACGGGTTGGGCGGCCCGGCACTGGGGTGGGGCGTACACTGGACCATGACGCAGACGACCCCACCGGATGACGTTCTGGCGCGCGGCAAGGCGTACACGGGAGACGGGGTGACCGTGTACTACGACCCGCCGCGCTGCGTCCACGTTGCCAACTGCGTGCGCGGGCTGCCGGAGGTGTTCCGCCCCCGCGAGCGCCCCTGGATTCAGGCGGGCAACGCGGCGGCGGAGCGCGTGGCGGAGGTCGTCCGCACCTGCCCGACCGGGGCCCTCCATTACGTGCTGGCGGGCGGCCCTGGTGAGCTGCCCGACCGGCCCACCACAGTCACCCCGGTGACCGACGGCCCGCTGGCGATTCGCGGCGACCTCGTGATTCAGACGCCGGGCGGGGAGGTGCGGGAGGTCCGGGCGGCCCTGTGCCGCTGCGGGGCGAGCGGCAACAAGCCCTTTTGCGACGGCACGCACGCGAGGATCGGCTGGAGGAGCGGGGGAGGGACGGCTCCCGAGGAGCGCGGCGACGACCACCCGGGGCCGGGCCAGCGGGCGGACGGGGCGCGGGAGTCGGGTGAGCAATAACTCCCCCGGGGCCTAGACTGCCGTATGACCTCTGCCCTGAACATCCCCGACCTGATCCGCAAGAAGCGCGACGGTGCCGAGCATTCCCGGGCCGAACTCGAAGGGCTCGTGCTGGGGTACACGCGCGGCGAGGTGCCCGACTACCAGATCAGCGCGTGGCTGATGGCCGTGTACCTGCGCGGCATGACCCCGCGGGAGACCGCCGACCTGACGCTGGTGATGGCCGAGTCGGGCGATCAGATGAACCTGGGGAACCTACCCCGCACCGTGGACAAGCACTCGACGGGCGGGGTGGGTGACAAGACCAGCCTGATCCTCACGCCCATGCTGGCGGCCCTGGGCCTGACCGTCGCCAAGATGAGTGGGCGCGGCCTGGCGCACACGGGCGGCACCATCGACAAGCTGGAGAGCTTTCCCGGCTGGACCCCCGAACTGCCCGAGGAGCGGTTTCTGGCGCAGGCCCGCGAGATCGGCCTCGCGCTGGTGGGCCAGAGCAGGGACCTCGCGCCCGCCGACGGGAAGCTGTACGCGCTGCGCGACGTGACCGCCACCGTGGACTGCCTGCCCTTGATCGCCTCCTCGATCATGAGCAAGAAGCTCGCGTCGGGGGCGCACACGGTCATCCTCGACGTGAAGGTGGGGGCGGGGGCCTTTATGCGCACGCTGGAGGACGGGCGCGCCCTTGCGCGGGCGATGGTGGACATCGGCACCCGGGCGGGGCGGCAGGTGCGCGCGGTGCTCACCGACATGGACGCGCCCCTGGGCCGCATGGCCGGAAACAGCCTGGAGGTGCGGGAGGCCATCTACACCCTGCGCGGTGAGGGGCCGGAGGACCTGACTGAGCTGTGTGTGGCCCTGGCGGTGGAGGCGCTCGCGGCCTACGGGGAGGACGAGGCCCAAGCGGAGGCCCGCGCCCGCGCGACGTTGCGGGACGGCTCGGCGCTCGAGCGGTTCCGCGCCTTCGTCGCCGCCCAGGGGGGGGACGGGGCACTGGTGGACCACCCCGAACGGCTGGACGTGGCGCCCGGACGGGCGGAGGTGCTGAGCCCGGCCTCCGGCTTCGTGGAGCGCATCGACGCCCTCTCCGTAGGGCGGGCCGTCCTCGCCCTGGGGGGCGGGCGCGAGCGCAAGGGCGAGGCCATCGACCACGGGGTGGGGGTGGAGCTGCTGAGGAAACCCGGCGAGGCGGTGTCGGCGGGAGAGGCCGTGCTGCGCCTCTCCCACCGGAATGGGCGGGGGCTGGAGACGGCCCGCGCGCTGCTGGAGGAGGGGCTGACGGTCACCGCGACGGCCCCGGCGCCCCAGCCACTCATCCTCGACCGGGTGAACTGAGCGGTTCGTGCCGTCCTCTTCCCTCTCGGACGTGTGGCGGGCCTGCTTTCCGCATCGGCCACACCCCGACGTGGCCCCGGCGGGGGAGGGCGACTCTTGCCGCGCCTTGCTGGCCGAGCACACCTGGCTCTTCCTGTTCGCCAAGCACCCCCTGGCCTCGGAGTGTCTGGACCGGGTGGCGCGCGTGCTGCCGCTGCTGGCGGGAGACAGTCCACTGCCCATCCCGGCGGTGGAGTACCACGGCCACCTCGCGGGCCTCGCCTACGTCGGCTACCGCTGCCTTCCCGGCACGGAACTCACGGCGGAACGGTTCGCGGCTCTGGCCCCGGGCCAGCGGCAGGCCCTGGCGGGGACGTTGGGCGCGTTCGTCGGGCACCTGCATGCCTTCGACCCGGCTGAGGCTGCCCGTCTAGGCGTCCCCAGCAGTGAATATCCCTTCGCCATGCAGGAGGACGAGTTGCTTCCCGGTTCGGCGGAGGAACTGTACCGGCAAGACCTGGGGGCGTTTGCGTCGTGGCCGGAGGCGGAGAAAGCCCTGGTCGGCGGGCTGGAGGACAGGCTGGCCGAGTATCTGCGGTTGACCCGCGCCTCGGCCCAGCCCCTGGTCCTCCTGCATGGCGAGGTGTCTACCGATCACGTCCTGTACGGTCCACACACTGGCCGACCGACCGGGATCATCGACTTCAACGGGATGATCGTGGGGCGGCCCGCCCGCGATTTCCTGTACCTGTATGGGGAGTATGGGCCTGACTTCGCGGCGGAGGTGCTGCGGCTTTACGGGCGCCTGCCCCTGGGGGAAGCACTTGAGGAACTGCGTTTCCTTCACCTCTGGCACGTGCTGGCACGGCTGCTGTGGGCCGTGAAGTACGGGTATACGACCAGGGCAGGAATGTTGCAGGGGCAGCTCCGCATCCTGCTCGCCGAAGCCGTGCCCTGACAGCTTTTCTTAATCCTCCCGTAACCCAACCTCTCTCAGGAAAAGCCGAGCTTGGGTTACGCTCACCCCATGCGGACGGTCGTGCTGATCATCATCGTCGTTCTCGCCGCCATCTTCGCGGTGCTGAACCGGCACGCCCTGATGTTCGGGCATACCCTGAGCCTGGGCTTCGTGACGTACACGGGCGTGCCGCTGGGCCTGATCCTGCTGCTGACGGCGCTGCTGCTCGCGCTGATCTTCTACTTCTGGGCGGGCGTGTCGCGCCTGCGCGCCCAGGCGGACAGCGCCCGGCTGCTGCGCGACATGGAGGCCCTGCGGGTGAGCCTGGACAGCCAGGAGGGCAGCCGCTTCGCCCAGCTCCAGACGTACATCGACGAGCGCTTCAAGGCGCTGGGACCGGGCACGGCGCCCACCCGGGGCCCCGAGCTGGAAGCCCTGGAGGCCCGCATCGACGCCCTCCAGCGCGACCTGAACGTGCAACTCGCGCAGATCGACGACTACCTGAAGCGGCGCCTGCGCTGAGCCTCCCCTCCGGCTTGCACCCGGTTCAGGGTCTGGCCGGGCTGCGCATCGGGGCCGGGGCCACTAGAATGCCCCGGGAAGCCATTTTTCCCCAGGAGGAGTGAAGCGTATGGCGCTCGACCGTTTTTTCCGCAGGCGCCGCCCCCAGCCGCAGGGCACGGGCGAGCTGCCGGACCTGTGGACCCAGTGCCCCCAGTGCAAGGCGGGGCTGTATAACCGCGACCTCGAGGCGAACTGCTTCGTCTGCCCCAAGTGCGGGCACCATTTTCGCCTGGACGCCCGCCGGCGCCTGGGCGTGCTGCTCGACGAGGGTTCCTTTGTGCAGCAGTCGGGCCGGGTCCACCCCACCGACCCGCTGGGCTTCCGCGACACCGAATCCTACCCCGAGCGGCTGGCCCGCGCCCAGGCGAAGACCGGCCAGCCCGACGCGATCCTGACGGGCACCGGGACGATGGGCGGCATCCCCGTCACCGTCGCCGTGATGGACTTCGCCTTCAGCGGCGGCAGCATGGGCAGCGTGGTGGGCGAGGAGATCGCGCGGGCAGCCGAATATGCGGCCCGGGAGTTCACCCCCCTCGTGCTCGTCGCGGCGAGCGGCGGGGCGCGGATGCAGGAGAGTGCGCTCTCGCTGATGCAGATGGCGAAGACGACGGTGGCGCTGGAAGAACTTGCCGCGCGGGGCCTGCCCTACATCACCATCCTGACCGACCCGACGACCGGGGGCGTGACCGCCAGCTTCGCCACCATCGCGGACGTGATCGTGGCCGAGCCGGGCGCGCTGATCGGCTTTGCGGGGCCGCGCGTGATTCAGCAGACCATCCGCCAGCACCTCCCCGAGGGGTTCCAGCGCGCCGAGTTCCTGCTGGAGCACGGCATGGTGGACGACGTGGTGGACCGCCGCGAGCACCGCATGTACCTCACCCGGCTGCTCGGCGTGCTGACCCGGCGGGAGGTGGGCGCTTGACCGCCGACGCCCTGAGCAAGCTCGAGGCGCAGGTGCGCGACCTGGAGGCGACCGCCCGCGAGACCGGGCAGGACCTCGGGGCGGCCCTCACGCCCCTGCGCGCCGAGGTCCAGAGACTCCGCGCCGAGCGGAGCGCCAACCTCTCGCGCTGGGACCGGGTGCAACTTGCCCGGACGCCGGGGCGGCCCACCGCGCTCGATTACGTCGAGCGGCTCTGCACCGACTTCACCGAGCTGCACGGCGACCGGGCGTACGGCGACGACCCCGCCCTGATCGGCGGCCCCGCGCGCTGGATGGGCACGCCCGTCATGCTCCTGATGCAGCAGAAGGGCCGCGACACCAAGGGCAAGATCAAGCGCCGCTTCGGCTCCGCCAACCCCGAGGGCTACCGCAAGGCCGCGCGCCTGATGGACCTCGCCGACCGCTTCGGGCTGCCCGTCGTGTCGCTGATCGACACCCAGGGCGCCTACCCCGGCATCGAGGCCGAGGAGCGCGGCCAGGGCTGGGCCATCGCCGAGAGCATCCGGCGGATGGTGCGCCTGCGGGTACCCGCCGTCTGCGCCGTGATCGGCGAGGGCGGCTCGGGCGGCGCGCTCGCCATCGGGGTGGGGAACCGGGTGCTGATTCAGGAGAACGCCTGGTACTCGGTGATCTCGCCGGAGGGCGCCGCCTCCATCATCTGGAAGGACGCCGCCAAGGCCCCCGAGGCCGCCGAAGCCCTGAAGCTCACGGCCCCCGACCTGCTGGAGCTCGGCATCGTGGAGGAGGTCATTCCCGAGCCGCCCGGCGGCGCGCACCTCGACCCCGATGCGGCGGCGCGCGCGGTCGGGGAGGCCGTCAGCCGATCCCTCGCCGATCTGGCCGGGCTGGATGGCGAGACGCTGCGCTCGGAGCGGGCCGCGCGGTTCCGCTCGCTGGGGGCGTTCACGGAGAGCTAGGCCCGTGCCGTGCCGGGGTGGGGTGGCCGGGAGGCGCGGCGCTCCACCTCCTCCCTGTTTCCCGCCCCCCGTACGAGTTCCGGCTGAACAGGTAGGCAATACCTGTGCTACGGATTCCGGTTGAACAGTTCCAAAACCGGTTCAACCCGAGCGGAGCGAGCAGGAACGTTGAGGGTTGCGGGGAAAGGAGTGATCGAAGCGGCGCTGTCCCGCTTCGATCACGGATGGGACGGAAACCGTATCAGTGCCCGCTCGTCGCCTTGAGTCCCACGATGGCGACGATCATCAGGACGAGGAAGACGATCCGCGCGGCGGTGACGGGTTCCCGGAAGAGCACGATCCCCAGGATGGCCGCGCCCACCGCCCCGATGCCCACCCACACCCCGTACGCCGTGCCGATGGGCAGCGTCTTGGCCGCCAGGCCCAGCAGCCCCATGCTGGCGACCATGCTGAGCAGGGTCAAGGCGGTGGGAAGGGGCCGGGTAAAGCCCTGGGTGTATTTCAGGCCGATGGCCCAGCCGACTTCCAGCAGCCCCGCGATCACGAGCAGAAACCATGCCATACCAGACCTCCCGCGCCGTCTTGTCGTGACCGGGTACGGCGGTGCTCTCGTCCGGAGTTCAGCCCATTCGGGGCGACTGAGAAGCAGTGTAGCGAAGCCCTGTCAGCAAAGCGGGAGCGGAGTGTAAACGCCCGCTTACACTCCGCTCCGGCCCGCTGTAGTCAGCGCCCGTACACCCGGTACCGGGCGGTGATGTCGAAGGTCACGCAGGGGTCCTCGCCGGGCCGCACCGGGGCGACGCACACGGTGAGCTTGCCCCCGACGCCGACGGTGTCCGGTTTGTCCTTCCCGGCCACGTCGCCGAGTTTGCCGAACGGTCCGCCCAGTTCCACCGCCGCATAGGTGCGGGAGGAGACGGCCCGGTGCAGCGGGTCGTCCCCCCGGTTGACCAGGGGCGCCAGCGGCAGCCAATGGCCGTTCCCCTTGCCGTCCTTCGCGTACAGGGTCGCCGAGACGCGCGGGATGAGGTAGAAGGTGCGCGGGCCCGGCCACCGCTCCCGCAGGGTGAGGGGCAGGCGCAGGACGCAGTTCGGGTAAGTCTCGTCGGCAAGCAGGAAGTTTTGGCGCGGCGCTCGCCAGTACGTGTCGGCGCAGGTCAGGCTGACCCGCTGTCGCGGCACGGCGACGGTGCGGGGAGCCTGCGCGTCCGCGAGGGTAAGCGTGCCGAGGGCCAGCAGAGCCAGGACGTGCTTCATGGGGTCTCCTCCTGAATGAGTTCGGCCTCCACCGACCCGTCGGCGGCGGTGAAACTGCAACTGAAGTCGGTGCGGGTGCCGTCCGGCAGGGCGACCCAGCCGTCCCAGCGTTTGCCGTCGGCGTTGGCGGAGAACTGGCCCGCCGCCTCACGGGCATTGGGGAACCGGAGCCCCGCCTGCCCCAGCCGGGCGCTCACCTCCGCGCGGCAACGGTCCATCAGCGCCGAACTGGCGATGCCGCCCGAGGTGTCGTCGGGGACAGCGGGGCTGGGACGCAGCAGGAGCACGGCGACGAGGACGGCCACGAGCGGCGGCAGCCAGCGCAGCGGCCACCACCAGGCCCGCGGGCGCAGGCCAGCACGAATCTCCTGACGGTAGGCGTGCAGGGCGAGCTGGTGACGGGCGCGCTCCTCCCGTTCCTGAAGGGCGCGGGCGGCGGCCAGCTCCTCGGCCTCGATCCGCCGCCGCTCCCCGTCACTCAACATACTCACGAGAGTGACAGGCTCATCTCAGGCCGTCGTCCGCCGAAAGAGGGAGGCGGAGGACCAGCGGCTGCCCCTCCGCCCCCCTGCCGCTCCCCGCTACACCCCCAGGTACGCGCTCCGCACCCGGTCGTCGCCCAGCAGCTCGCCCTGGGTGCCTTGCAGCGAGACGCGCCCGCCCTCCAGCACGTAGCCCCGGTGCGCGATGCCCAGCGCGGCGAAGGCGTTCTGCTCGGCCAGCAACACGCTCACGCCCGCCTCGTTCACCCGCCTCACCGCCCCGAACACCTGCTCGACCACCAGCGGGGCCAGGCCGAGCGAGGGCTCGTCGAGCAGCAGGAGTTGCGGGCGGGCCATCAGCGAGCGGGCGATGGCGACCATCTGCTGCTGCCCGCCGCTGAGGCTCCCGGCGGCGTCGTGGCGCTTCTCGACCAGGATGGGGAAGAGGGCATACACCCGCTCCAGCTCCCGGGCGGTCCCGGCGGCGTCCCGGCGGTGGACGAAGGCCCCCAGCCGCAGGTTCTTCTCCACGCTCAGTTCGGGGAAGAGCAGGCGGCCCTCCGGGCACTGCGCCACCCCATGCGCCACGTTGAACTCGGGCCGCCCCCCGGTGAGCGGCGTGCCGTTCCAGGTCGCCGTGCCCCCCGAGGGCCGCTGCAGCCCGCTCAGGGTGCGGAAGAGGGTGCTCTTGCCCGCCCCGTTCGCGCCCAGGAGGACCACGATCTCGCCCTTCTGGACAGTCAGGTTCACGTCGTGCAGTGCCCGGAAGGGGCCGTAGTTCACGCTCAGGCCACGGACCTCAAGCATGGGGAGCCTCCCGGCTGGCGGTTTGCCCCATCTGCCCGCCGTGCGCGTGCCCGCCCAGGTACGCCTCAATCACGGCGGGGTCGCGGCTGACCTCCGCCGGGGTGCCCTGCGCGATCTTCTGCCCGTGGTGCAGCACGATGATGCCGTCGGCCAGCCCCATCACCAGGTTCATCTTGTGCTCCACCAGCGCGACCGTCAGGCCACCGACCACCAGGTCGCGGATCAGGCCCATCAGGCTCACCGTCTCCTCCGGGTTCATCCCGGCGGCGGGCTCGTCCAGCAGGAGCAGCTTGGGGTCGGAGGCGAGGGCCATCGCTATCCCGACGCGCTTTTGCCCCTCCTGGGTGAGCGCCCCGGCGGGACGCCCGGCCTGCGCGGCCAGGCCCACCCGTTCCAGCGCCCGCATTGCCCCGCCCCGGCTCTCCGCCTCGTCCCGCCGCTCGCGCCCGGTCCGCAGCAGGGCGTCGAACAGCCCAGCGCGGGTGCGGACCCGGTGGCCGATCATGGCGTTGTCCAGCACGCTGAGTTCCTTGTAAATGGTCGTCGTCTGGAAGGTGCGCGCGATGCCGCGGGCCACGACTTGATGGGTCCTGAGCCGCGTGATGTCCTCCCCCAGAAAGCGGATGCGCCCGGAAGTCGGCTGGTAGAAGCCCGAGATCAGGTTGAAAAAGGTGCTCTTGCCCGCCCCGTTCGGCCCGATGATCGCGGTGATGCGCCCGGCGGGGATGGTGGCGGTCACGTCCCGGACCGCGTGCAATCCGCCGAAATGGATGCCCAGCCCCTCGACCTCAAGCATGGTCCACCGCCCTCTCGGTCCGGGCGCGGACACGGCGCACCTGAGCGCGGTCCCACAGCCCCGCCAGCCCCTGCGGCGCGAACAGGACGAGCAGCACCAGGAGTGGCCCGAACACGATGTACTGGTAGTCCTGGAGCCCCTTCATGAATTGCAGCGCCACGAAGATCAGCGCCGTGCCCAGCAGCGGCCCCGCCAGCGTGCCCACCCCGCCCACGAGCAGGTACAGCAGCACGGTGAAGGTCGTCGTCGGCCCGGTCACGCCCGAGCCCAGGAAGCCCACGTAGGCCGCGTACACGCCGCCCGCCAGCCCCGCCAGCGCCGTCGAGAGCATCAGCGCCCGCAGCTTGTGGGAATAGACGTCGATTCCGGCACTCCGCGCCAGGTCCTCCCCCCCCCGAATGGCGACGAGCGAGCGCCCGAAGACGCTGCCCCGGGTCCGCGCCACGATCAGCACGGTGAGGGCCAGCGCTGCCAGCGCCACGTAGTAGAAGTTGGCGGCCTTCGAGAAGTCGATGCCCAGGAAGGAGGAGGCGGGCGGCACCCCGTTCAGGCCCTCGTTCCCGCCCGTCAGCGCGTCCCACTTGTTGATGATCAGCGAGATGATGACGCCCACCCCCAGGGTGAAGATGGCGAAGGCGTCCCCCTTCGTGCGGAAGGCGACCAGGCCCAGCAGCAACCCGCCCAGGGCACAGATGGCGACCGCGGCGGGCCAGGCCAGCCAGAAGCTCCAGCCTGCCTTCAGCGTCAGGATGCCGACCGCATAGGCGCCGATGCCGAAAAAGCCCGCGTGGGCGAGCGGCAGTTGCCCGGTGTAGCCCAGCATCACGTTCAGGCCATAGGCGAGCATCGCCCAGATCATGGTGTTGATCGCCACGTCGAGGACGTAGCCGCCGGGGCGCAGCAGCGGCACCAGCGCCGCCAGCGCGAAGACGATGAGCCAGCCCAGCAGGCCGGGTTTGAAGCGGTTCACGTCCCCCTCCTGAACAGGCCCTCGGGCCGGATGGCGAGCACGATCACGAGCGCCGCGAAGCCGATCACGTCCGCGAAATCGAGGTTGATGTAAAAGCCCCCGAACACCTCGGCAAACGCCAGCAGGAAGGCGCCCACGATGGCCCCCGGCACGCTGCCCATGCCCCCCAGGATGATGATGGCGAAGACCTTGAGGTTCATCACCTCGCCCATGCTCGGGGCGACCGAGATGATGGGCGCGATGAGGGCGGCGGCGGCGGCGGCGAGCGCCCCCGAGATGGCGAAGGTAAGCATTCCCACCCGGTTCACGTTGATGCCGACCAGCCGTGCGCCCTCGCGGTTCTGGCTCATCGCCTCGATCGTCGCGCCCGTCAGCGTGCGCTTCAGGAAGTAGTTCAGCCCCAGCATCACCAGCAGCGAGGCGAGAATCACGATCAGGCGCTGCCAGGTGATAATCACGCCGCCCGCGTTCAGGATGCCCGGCACCGGCTCGGTGATCTGCTTGAAGTCCGGCCCCCAGATCAGTTGCACGGCGGCCTCCAGAAAGAACAGCACCCCGATGGCGGCGATCATGGAGTGGACGTGCGGGGCGTTTCGCAGCGGGTAGAACACCACCCGTTCGAGCAGCGCGGCGAGCAGGGCGACCGCCACCGCCGCGAGCAGCAGCGCGGGGACGTACCCCACACCCAGGCCGTTCAGGACGGCGTAGGTGAAGTACGCCCCCAGCATGTACAGGCCGCCGTGCGCGAAGTTGGGCACCCGCATCACGCCGTACACCAGGGTCAACCCCAGGGCCACGAGCGCGTACACGCCGCCCAGGGCGAGCGCGTTGAAGAGTTGTTGGAGCAGTAGGGTCAAGGCAGGGTCTCCGGGAAGAAAAAGACCGCGCCCCTCGTGGAGACGGGGTGCGGGCGGGGTGGGGGGAAGTCCATCAGGGTCAGCCAGGGCGGGGGACCCCGGAGGGGCTGGAAACGCGGCGCGGCTCTGCTTGGTGCATCCTGGTTTGACGGAAGAGGGTTCGGGCGGGATTCTCCTGGTCAGGGAGTTGAGGCCGGACAACCCACACCTCCCCTGTGGAGGTCACGCGAAACTGTAAGTACGGTAACTTACGGGGAGAAGGGTTCCGTTTGGGCAAAGCGGGCGTGTAAAGAAGAGCCAGTAGCACGGCGTCCCCTTCCGCTAAGGTGCTTCCCCGCTGGTCGCGCGAAGCCCCCCCTGTCAAAGGGGAGAGCATGTCACTTGTAGACCTTGGCGACGCGCAGCCGGGTGTACTTCCCGTCCCTCACGCTGGCGATGATGAACTCGGCGTCCACGTGGCCGTTCGGGGTCACGCCCGCGAGCTTGTAGACCGTCTTGCTCTGCGGCAGCGCCTTGGCGGCGGCGTTGAGCTGGGCGCGGATGGCCTGCGGGTCGTCGGTCTTCCCGGCCAGTTCCATCGCCTTGGCGATCACGTTCATGCCCATGTAGTTCAGGGCCGCCTCGCTGGTGGGGATCTTGCGGTAGGCGCGCTGGTACTGCGCCACGAAGAGCTGGGTGCCCGGGAACTCGCGGGTGGGAAGCACGCCGACCGAGCCGTTGAGGTAGGCGCGCGGCACGACCGTCTCCATCTGCTCGAACTTCGCCTGGTCCATCACGATGAAGCCGCCCTTGAAGCCCTGCTCGCGCGCCGCCTTGATCACGAGCGCGGTGGGCTGCGACGGCCCGCCCACGAACAGCACGTCGGGCTTCTCGGCCAGCGCCTTGGTCACCGCGCTGGAGTAGTCCACGGTCGTGGCGTAGTCCACCCCGTTGTTCGTGCCCACCGTGCCGCCCTGCTTCTTCCACTCGCCGGTGATCGCCTCGGCCCACTGCTTGCCGTAGGCGCTCGTGGTGCCCACCATGCCGAGCTTCTTGCCGAACGCCTTCATCTGGGTGGCGACGAAGGGTTGCAGGTAGTTGTCGTAACGCGGCGGCAGCATGAAGGTGAGGGGATTGTTGGCGTCCAGGATCTTGGGCTCGCTGGAGTAGGCCACCAAGAGGAAGTTGGGGTCGCGCGTGGTCAGCGGCTGCACGGTCAGGATGCCGCCCGCGTGCGGCACGAAGATCACCTCGATTCCCTGCGAGGTGAGGCGCCGCACGTTCGTGGCCGTCTCGTTGGGCAGGTAGCGGTCGTCCAGCGAGACGAGCTTGAAGGTGACCTTCTCGCCCCCCACGGTGACGCCGCCCGCCTTGTTGAGTTCGTTGATCGCCATCTCGATGCCGCTCTGCACGTCCTTGCCGTAAAAGGCCGCGCCGCCAGATAAGGGGCCGCTGTATCCGATGTTCACGACTTTGTCGGCCAGGGCGGAACCGGCAGCCAGGGTGAGGGCGAGGGAAACCAGCGTGCGTCGCTTCATAGGAACCTCCGGCGGGCAGGGCCAGGCACGGCCGGGGGAGAAGCACGGGGCCGTGAAGCCCTGAACGCGGTCCAAGTTGGGTGTGCCCGACATGCTGGCATGGGGGCGAGGAGGTGTCAATTGTCCTTCCCCCATTCCGGGAGCCCGCCGGATGAAAGGTGGGAGAAGGCCGCCCCGGCTGGCCCCGTCCCGGGAGGACCGGCCCGCCGACTTCACCCGGTCGGCCTGGTGCTGGGCAGTGGGATCAGCGTGGCGGCCCATTGTCAAGGAGCTGTGCAGAAACGGCCAGGGAACGCGGCGCTGTTTGCGAATCTTTTGAGGGCCGGGCGGTACGGTGTCTTATGGCCGCCCCGGAGGAGCTCACCACGCTGTTGGCGTTGCGGCGGCGCCTGCTGCTCGAACTCACGGACCTTGTCGAGCAGCTCAGCCGCTACCCCTACGGCCGCGTCGCGTCCCCGGAGTACGAGCAGGTGCTGACCACGTTGCAAAAAGCCTGGCACACCGGGGACCAGGTCTTCGAGATGAGCCCCGATCTCCTGCCCTACCTGCGCCAGGACGTTCGGGCGCTGGGCAGGCACGCCGAGGTGCTGCGCGGGATACTGGCGGGGCTGGCCTCCTCCGTACGGAGCAGGCTGCCCGAGGTGGGCTAGCAGGGCGCCTCTCTTCCCCCCGCCCCTGTACACTCACGGGCGCGCCGGGGCGCACAGCCCCGGTAGGAGAGAGGTCAGAGGATGGCGGAAGTCGTGAACAAGGCGCCCCGCAGCCGGGCGCGGATGCTGGAACTGGTGTTTCCCAAGGACACCAACTATTTGGGCACGGCCTTCGGGGGCTTCGTGCTGTCGCTGATGGACAAGGCGGCCTCGGTCGCGGCGGTGCGGCACGCGGGCGGCGCGGTCGTGACGGCCCGCATGGACGGCGTGGACTTCCACGTGCCCATTCGGGTGGGGGACGCCGTGGCCCTCGACGCGCGGGTGGTGCGGGTGGGCCGCTCCTCCATGCGGGTGCGGGTGGACGTGTACCGCGAGAACATGGCCTCGGGCGAGCAGCAACTCGCCACGACTGGTTTTTTCGTGTTCGTCGCCGTGGACGAGGAGGGACGGCCCCGCCCGGTGCCCCCCCTGGTGGACGGGCTGGACACGCTCAGCGAGGAACCCGACCCGGAGGCGCGTCCCTGAGCGCCCTGCACCTCACCCTGATCCGCCACGGCGCGACCGTCTGGAACGGCGAGGGCCGCTGGCAGGGCTGGACCGACATGCCGCTGGGCGAGGTGGGGGAGAGGCAGGCCGAACGGCTGGCGCGGCGGCTGGCTGGGACCGACCCCGGGACGGTGTACGCGAGCGACCTTCAGCGGGCCGCCGACACCGCCCGCCTGGCCCTGCCGGGGCACCCCCTCACCCTTGACGTGCGGCTGCGCGAGCTGAACTTCGGCCGCTACGAAGGCCGGACGACGGACGAGGTGCGGCATGACCCCGAGTACGCGGAGTGGCAGCGCGACCCCTGGACCCTTCCCGCCCCCGGGGGCGGCGAGAGCCTGCGGGGGGTGGCCGCCCGGCTGAGGAGTTGGGCCGAGGAGCTGCCCGCCGGGACGGTCACCGCCTTCACCCACGGCGCCGCCGTCCGCGCCCTGCTGTGCGACCTGTTCGGGTGGCCCGCCCCGCCGCAACCGGGCTACGTCCTGCCCTTCCCCTACCGCCTGGCCCACACAGGATTGACCCGCCTCACCCGGGAGGCGGGCCGCTGGATTCTCCTCACGTACAACGACCACGCCCACCTGGAGGTCTGAAGGGGTCTATCCCCCCAGCGCCAGGCCCACCTGGGCGAGGTGGTGGCGCAGGTGCCAGTCGTGCTTGGCGACGAGCCGCCACAGGTCCTGCCCGCCCTCCTGGGGGTGCGTGACCTGGCGGGCAAAGTGTTCGGGGGAGAGGCCCCCCAGGAGCGCCGCCCAGTGGGCGTTCGCCGCGTCCAGCAGGTCGAGCGCCACCCCCACCGGCAGGGCCGCGTCGGGGAGGGTCAGCCACGTCTCCTGATCGAAGGGCTGGATGACGTAGTCCCCGGTCGTCAGGGCGTAGCGCAGGCGGTTCAGGCCGTGGAGGTGGGCGTCCGCCGTGTGGTGGGCGAGCTGGGTGACGGTCCAACTGCCGGGGCGGTAGGTGCGGTTCAGGTCCGCCTCGTCCCGTCCTGTCAACACCCCCCGCCACTCGCGGGCCGCGCCCTCCATCCGCGTGGCGACCCCGGCGAGCGTGGCCGCGTCCCGACCCGGGAGGTCCTGAAGGGGGCCGATGGGATACTGCCGTGGGTCGGGGGTCATGCCCGCAGTATGGCTCGCTCCCCGCCACGCTAAGCTCTGCCCCATGCTGACGCTCGCGGAGGCGGCCCGCTTTCCCGAATCCCAGGTGGGCGCGGAGACGCACCGGCTGGCCGCCCACCCTGACCGCGTGCCCGCCGCCATGCTGATTCCCCCCGCCTTCGAGGAAGCTTTTTACCGCACGGCCAACCTGCCCGAGCAGCTCTCGCGCCTGCTGGCCCCGATCAACCCCGCCCGGCTCGACGAGGACCTGCTGGAGGTGCTCTCGGAACAGGCCCAGGCCCTCGTCCGCACGAGTTCGCTCCTGGACGACGCGGTGCAGGTCCTTTACCGGGCGCTGGGGAACGCGGGCCTCAGCGCGGGAGAGGTCCACGCCCGGCGCCCCGGGGAGCGGGAGACCGAGGCGGCGCGCGTCACCCCGCCCGGCACCGCTGCCCTGCACGCCGTCAAACGGCTGTGGGTGCGCGACTGGACCTTCGGGGCGCTGCTGACCCGGCTGGACGCCACGGGCAGCATTGGCCTGGAGGCCCGCCCGACGTTGCTGCTGGCCGGTCCACCCGGCGTGCCGGATGCCCGGGTTGCCGCCGAACTCGGGGTGGGGACGGCGCTCGTGAACCCGCTGGGGCTGGTCGGGCTGCCTTGAGTCCGGCCCCCCGCGTCCCGCACCCGCTGACCTTCGCCGTTCTCGGCACACTCGTCTTCCTGAACGTCTACGCGCCCCAGAGCCTGCTGCCCCTCCTCGCCCGCGAGTTCCGCGCCGGGGCCGCCGAGGTGGGCGGGGTGGTGGGCGCGGGTCTGCTGGCGATGAGCCTCGCGTCGCCGCTCGTGGGGGTGCTCGCCGACGCGGTGGGGCGGAGGCGGACGGTGCTGGCGGCCTTCGCGGGGCTGATGCTGCCCGCCGCGCTCGCCGCCCTGGCGCCCAGCCTGCCCCTGCTGAGTGCGGCGCGCTTCGCCCAGGGGCTGCTCATCCCCGGCGTGATGGTCGCCCTGAACGCCTACATCGCGGAGGAGGTGCCGCCGGAGAGCCGGGTCCGCGCGCTGACGAGTTACGTCACGGGCACCGTCCTGGGCGGCTTTCTGGGCCGGTTTCTCTCCGGTCTGGTCGCCGGGTGGGGCAACTGGCACGCCGCCTTCTGGCTCCTCGCCGCCGCGTCCCTCGCCGGATTCCTGCTCGCCCGCGCGGGGCTGCCGCGGGAACGGGCCTTCCACGCCCACCGTGATCCGCGCGCGGTCCTGTCGGGCCTGGCCGCGCACCTGCGGAACCCGGCACTCCTCGCCACCTGCGCGGTGGGGTTCCTGATCCTCTTCACGCTGGTGGGGACCTTCAACACCCTCACCCTGCGGCTGGCGGGGGCGCCGTATGGGCTGAGCACGGGGCAGACGGGGGCGATCTTCGCCGTGTACCTCCTCGGCGTGGTGATTACCCCCGTCGCCGGGCCGTTCCTCGCGGCGCGGGGGCCCCGAACCGGGCTGCTGACCGCCGTGGCCCTCAGCGTCACCGGGCTCGTCGTCACGCTCGCCGCACCGCTGCCGCTGGTGATCGGGGGTGTGGCGGCGGGGGCCTGCGGCGTGTTCCTGGCCCAGTCCGCCGCCCTCGCCGCCGTGCAGCGCAGCGTTCGGACGGCCCGGAGCCTCGCCACCGGCCTGTATCACCTCGCCTACTACGGCGGCGGCGCGGCGGCGAGCGTGGTCGCGGGGCACGCCTTCGAGCTGGGGGGCTGGCGGGCGGTCGTGCCCCTGGTCTTGGCGAGCATGGGCCTGGCCGCCCTGGTCGGAACGCTGGGGTGGCGGCGCCCCGGTGTTACCCTCCGCCCATGACCCCCGAGCAACTCACCGCCCCGGGCGCCTACCCCGGCCTCTCCCTCACCCTGCATGGCCCCGGCATCCTCGAACTCGTCATCCGCAGCGAGAAGACGCTGAACTCCGTGAACGCCGAGGCCCACCGCGCCCTGACCTACGTGTGGCGGGACATTGACGCCGCCCCCGGCGTCCGCTGCGTCCTGATCCGGGGCGAGGGGCGGGGCTTTTCCTCCGGCGGCGACTTCACGCTCATTGAGGAGATGGCGAACGATTTCACCGCCCTCGCCCGGGTGTGGCGCGAGGCGCGTGACCTCGTGTACAACGTCATCAACTGCGGCAAGCCCATCGTGAGCGCCATCCACGGCCCGTGTGTCGGCGCGGGATTGGCGGTCGCCCTGCTCGCCGACGTGAGCGTGGCGGCGAAAACGGCGCGGCTCCTCGACGGGCACGTGCGCCTCGGCGTCGCCGCCGGGGACCACGCCGCGATCATCTGGCCCCTGCTCTGCGGGCTGAACAAGGCCAAGTACCACCTCCTGACCGGCGAGCCCGTCTCCGGCGAGGAGGCCGAGCGCATCGGATTGGTCAGCCTCTGCGTGCCCGACGAGGAACTGCTGGACCGGGCGTGGACTGTGGCCCGCAAGCTCGCCACCGGCAGCCCCACCGCCGTCCGCTGGACGAAGTACGCCCTGAACAACTGGCTGCGGGCGATGGGGCCGACCTTCGACACCAGCCTGGCTCTTGAATTCCTGGGCTTTACCGGTCCCGACGTGCGCGAGGGGCTCGCCAGCCTGCGCGAAAAGCGAGAGCCGAGGTTCCAGGAAGACGCGCCGATCTGAGATGATCGCCGTTCCCGCCGCCTTCGCGGAAAGGACCATCGCCCGTTCCGGCGAGGCGGGCCGCCGCTGGATCGCGTCGCTGCCTGGGCGCGTGACTGAGCTGTGTACTGCGTGGGGTCTGGAGGTGGAAGGCCCAGCCATGTACGGGGAATGGGGCCTGGTCTTCGCCGTTCGCGGCCCCGATACGCCCGCCGTCCTCAAGGTCACCTGGCCGGACGAGGACGGCACGCTGGAGCGGGCGGTTGCCGCCTTGACGCTGTGGGACGGGCGGGGCGCGGTTCGGCTGCTGCGGGCGGATGTGGGGCGGCAGGCTTTGCTCCTCGAACGCCTCGACAGTGCGGCGGACCTGAGCGAGATCGGGGTGGAGGAGGCCCTGCACGTCGCCGGGACGCTCCTCAGGCGCCTCGCCATTCCAGCCCCCGCGGAGTTTCCCTCGCTGGGGACGGTGGCGCGGCGGATTTCCTCCTCCTTGCCGCGACGCTGGGAACAGCAGGGCCGTCCACTGCCCCGATACGTCATTGAGCAGGCCGTAGACCTTGCTTCCAACCTCGCCCCCTCGGTCGGGAATCTGCTCGTCAACTGGGACATTCACGACGGGAACGTGCTGAGGGCTGAACGCGAACCCTGGCTGGTGATTGATCCCCAGGTGCTCGCCGGGAATCCGGAATATGGCGTAGCCCAACTGGTGTGGTGGCGGCTGGAGGAAATCGAGGCGCACGGCGGGGTGAATTGGGCGCTTGACTGGATCGTGGATGCAGCAAGATTGAGCGCCGAGCTGACCCACGCTTGGACCTACGTCCGCACCGTCGATTACTGGCTCTCGGGGCTGGAGGCGGGGCTGACCATCGACCCGCCCCGGTGTGAGCGGGTGATTGAGGCGCTGGGGCGGGTGGAGTGAACTGTCCCCCCCCGAGGAACGCCCCCCGCCCCTCCCCACTCCCTCACGTTAGGATGGGCCGAAAAACTTCACCTTTCGGGAGGGCTTCACCATGACCATGAACACCAAGCAACCCGTCCGCGTGGCCGTGACCGGCGCCGCCGGGCAGATCGGCTACAGCCTGCTCTTCCGCATTGCCTCGGGCGACATGCTGGGCAAGGACCAGCCCGTGATCCTGCAACTGCTGGAGATCACGCCCGCCCTCAAGGCCCTCAACGGCGTCGTGATGGAGCTGCGCGACTGCGCCTTCCCGCTGCTGGCCGACATCGTGACGACCGACGACCCGATGGTGGCCTTCAAGGACGCCGACTACGCCCTCCTCGTGGGCGCGATGCCCCGCAAGGCCGGGATGGAGCGCGGCGACCTCCTGGGCGCGAATGGCGGCATCTTCAAGCCGCAGGGCGAGGCGCTGAACGCCGTGGCGAGCCGCGACGTGAAGGTGCTCGTGGTGGGCAACCCCGCGAACACGAACGCCCTGATCGCCCAGCAGAACGCGCCCGACCTCGATCCCAGGCAGTTCACCGCGATGGTGCGCCTCGACCACAACCGCGCCATCTCGCAGCTCGCCGAGAAGACCGGGCAGCCCGTCAGCGCGATCAAGAACATCACGATCTGGGGCAACCACTCCTCGACCCAGTACCCCGACCTGTCGCAGGCGACGGTGAACGGCCAGCCCGCGCTGGACCTCGTGGACCGCGAGTGGTACGAGACGACCTACATCCCCACCGTCGCCAAGCGCGGTGCGGCGATCATCGAGGCGCGCGGGGCGAGCAGCGCGGCGTCGGCGGCGTCGGCGGCCATCGACCACATGCGTGACTGGGCGCTGGGCACCCCGGAAGGCGAGTGGGTCAGCATGGGCATCCCGTCCGACGGCTCCTACGGCGTCCCCGAAGGGCTGATCTACGGCTTCCCCGTGCGGACCCGGAACGGCCAGTACGAGATCGTGCAGGGCCTGGAGATCAGCGACTTCAGCCGCGGCAAGATGGATGCCACCGCCCAGGAACTCATCGAGGAGCGCGACGAGGTCCGCAAACTCGGCCTGGTGAAGTAAGAAGGCAAGGGAGGGGGCGGGGTCTTTGGCCTCGCCCTCTTCTCGTTGCAGCAGTGGACGAAAAAAGAGTTGTCACCCTGAACGAAGTGAAGGGTCTCCCAGGGCAACGAGGAGATGCTTCGCTCAGCATGACAGCATTCTTCTTCCCAATGCTCCAGGCCGCGCCAGGTTGGGCGTCCCGTGACAGAATGCCCCCCGTGACCCTCCCATACCCCGAGTCCCCGCGTGGCGACCACGTGGATATCTACGCCGATGCCCAGGGCGCCGAGGTGCGGGTGCCCGACCCCTACCGCTGGCTCGAAGACCCCGACTCGCCCGAGACGCGCGCCTGGGTGGAGGCGCAGAACCGGGTGACGGATGCTTACCTGGATACCCTGCCCGCCCGCGCCGCCTACCGTGAGCGCCTGACTGCCCTGTGGGACTTCCCGCGCGGGGGCACCCCCTGGAAACGCGGGGAACGGTATTTCCGCCAGCACAACCCGGGCCTTCTCAACCAGCCCGTGTTGCAGGTCGCCGATGGCCCGCGTGGCCCCTGGCGCATCCTCCTCGACCCCAACGCGTTGAGTACGGACGGCACGGTCGCGCTGGCGGGCGCCTCCCTCAGCGAGGACGGCGGGCGGCTCGCCTACGGTCTTCAGAGCGGGGGCAGCGACTGGCTGACCTGGCACGTGCGGGACGTGGGGACCGGGGAGGACACCCCCGACCGCATCGAGTGGAGCAAGTTCAGCGGGGCGGAGTGGCTCCCGGACGGCAGCGGTTTTTACTACAGCGCCTATGACGCGCCGGGGGAGGGCGAGACGCTGACGGGGACCAACCGCAACCAGCGCCTGATGTTCCACCGAGTCGGCACCCCGCAGGCGGAGGACACCCTGATCGTCGCCCGCCCCGACGAGCCTGACTGGGGCTTCTCCCCCCGGGTCACCCACGACGGGCGGTATCTCGTGCTGGGCGTCTGGATGGGCACCAGCCCGAAGAACCTGCTGTGGGTCCGCGAACTGACCTCGGACGGTCCCTGGACCGAACTCGTCCCCGACTTCCGGGCGAGCTTCGACCTGATCGGGAGCGAGGGGGACGTGCTGCTCCTGAAGACCGACGAGGACGCCCCGCGCGGCAAGGTGATCGCCTGGAACGTGGTGACCGGGGAGCGCCGCGACCTGATCCCCGAGGGTCCCCACAAGCTGGAGTATGTGTCGCCAGTCCCGGGCGGCCTGCTCGCCGTCACGCTCGAGGACGCCAGCCACCGCGTTCGGCTGTACGGGCGGGACGGGACGTTTCGGCGCGAGGTGGCCCTGCCCGGCCT
This sequence comes from Deinococcus aerius, assembly GCF_002897375.1. Taxonomy (NCBI): domain Bacteria; kingdom Thermotogati; phylum Deinococcota; class Deinococci; order Deinococcales; family Deinococcaceae; genus Deinococcus; species Deinococcus aerius. The sequence goes on from NZ_BFAG01000011.1 coordinate 29,245, forward strand.
CGGGTCGCTCAGCGGACTGGAGACGCGCGAGGACGACCCCGAGGTCTTCCTGGGCTTCACCTCCTTCCTGACGCCCGCCACGCCCTACCGCCTGCTGCTGCCGGACGGCGAACTCGAACCGCTCGCCGACCCGCCCCTCACCTTCGACGCCTCGGCGTACGAGGTCACCCAGGAGTTCGCCACCAGCCGCGACGGAACGCGGGTGCCCCTATTCATCGTGGGGCGCAAGGGTTTGCCGCGTGACGGGAAAAATCCCACCCTCCTCTACGGCTACGGCGGCTTCAACATCAGCCTGACGCCCGCCTTCAGCCCCTCGCGCGTCGCGTGGCTGGAGCGCGGCGGCGTGTACGTGCAGGCCAACCTGCGCGGCGGGGGCGAGTACGGCGAGGAGTGGCACCAGGCGGGCACGCTGGAGCGCAAGCAGAACGTTTTTGATGACTTCATCGCCTGCGCGGAGCACCTGATCGAAACAGGCGTGACCTCCCCGGCGCACCTGGGCATTCAGGGGGGCAGCAACGGCGGGCTGCTCGTGGGCGCCTGCATGACCCAGCGGCCCGACCTCTTCGCGGCGGCCATTCCCCAGGTCGGCGTGCTCGACATGCTGCGCTACCCGCACTTCACCATCGGCTGGGCGTGGGCCTCCGACTATGGCCGCGCCGACGACCCGCAGATGTTCGCCACGCTCCTCGCCTACTCGCCGCTGCACAACCTGAAGCCCGGCACCACCTACCCGGCCACCCTCATCACCACGGGCGACCACGACGACCGGGTGGTGCCCGCCCACTCCTTCAAGTTCGGGGCCGAGTTGCAACGCTGCCAGGCGGGGGAGGCCCCCACCCTGCTCCGCATCCAGACGCGCGCCGGGCACGGGGCGGGCAAGCCGACTACGCTGGTGATCGAGGAGGCCGCCGACGTGTGGGCCTTTCTGGAGCAGGCACTGGGAGGGATGCGAACTGCCTGAGCAGGTCAACCGCAAAGTCGCAGGCACCGCCCCGTTTGACCCCTCTGCGGTGCGGCTCTGCGAGTTTGGCTCTGCGGGCCACCTACCTTGGCGGAGGCAACCGCCGGAGGGCAAGGGTGAACCCAGTTCCCCTCTAAGTGGGGCTGTCGGCGAAGCCGACTGAGGAGTTCACCAGCGCGCCCCGCCACCACAGGACTTCGTCGTTGCCCTGCCCGCCTGTTGACAGCCCCCCGACTCGCCGCTAAAGTAAGCAAGCCTGAAACGCGCCCCCGTGTGGGCGAAGCCAAGGAATGCCGAGGTGGCGGAATTGGTAGACGCACTAGTTTCAGGGACTAGCGCCGCGAGGCGTGTGGGTTCAAATCCCATCCTCGGCACCAGCGTAGGAACCCCCCGCGAGTCAGCGGGGGTTCTTGCTGTTGTGGCGGGACGAGCTTCAGGAGTTCTTCCCGGCCCAGAAGCGGCTGCGCGTCCGCCCCCGCGCCACCGTCCGCGCGTAGACCTCCTCCAGCGCGGCGGCGCGGGTGGGGAGGTCGTACTGGGCGGCGCTCGTCCTTGCCCCGGCTTGCAGGGCGGGCAGCCGGTCCGGGCGCAACATGCCCAGGAGTCCGGCGGCCAGCGCGTCCGGCGTGGGGTCGGTGACGATGCCGTTCAGCCCGTCCCGCACGAGGTCCAGCGCGGCGGGGCTGTGCGCGGCGACGAGGGGCGTTCCGGCCGCCAGCGCCTCGATCATGCTCATGGGCAGCACCTCCGAGGTGCTGGCGGTGAGGAAGGCGTCGGCGGCGGCGAGGGCGTCCGGCACGCGGGCATAGGGAAGCGGGCCGGTGAAGGTGACGCCCTGCGGCGCCCCGTCCTGCGCCTCCTCGCGGCTGGGGCCGTCGCCCACCACCACCAGCCGCAGCTCCGGGCGCGAGGCCTGCGCCCGGGCGAAGGCGCGCAGCAGCACGTCCAGGTTCTTCTCGGGCGCCAGACGGCCCAGGTACATCACGAGGGGCACGTCCCCCGGCACGCCGTGCTCGGCCCGGAAATCCTCGCCCCGCGCCTCCCGGAAGGCGGCGAGGTCCACCGGGTTGGGAAACAGCGTCACCTCGCCCCCGAAGCCGTACTCGCGCAGCATCTGCTCCATCGCGCGCCCCGGGGCGAGCACGGTGTCCACCCGCCGGGCGAAGGCCGAGATGTGCGGGCGCAGCATCGCCCGGCCCACCCGCCTCGGCATCGGGGTGTAGTGCAGGTACTGGTCGTACTGGGTGTGGGCCGTGAAGACGACCGGGGCGTTCGCCAGCCGCGACCACGTCAGCGCCAGCCGCCCGGCCAGGAAGGGGTGCATGGTGTGCAGCACGTCGAGGTCGCGCAGCGGCAGCCGCGCAGTGAGGAGCGGCCCGGGGGCCAGCATGATCGGGTAGTCGGCGGGAGCCCCCAGCGCCCGCGCCCCCGCGAAGGAGGAGTTGAGGCGGTAGACGCCCTCCTCGCGTTCCGGGGCCTGGGGGTGGCGGGGGGCGAAGATGCGGACCTCGTGGCCCCGCTCGCGCAGGCCGCGGGCGTACAGCGCCGTACTCGTGGCGACGCCGTTCCGGGACGGGAGGTAGGTGGCGGTGACGATCCCGATGCGCACGACCCCCGGAGTGTACCTGCTGGCCGTTATCCTGCCCGCATGACCGCTGCCCCCCTCCCCCAGATCATCCCCTGCGTGGACATCCAGTCGGGCCGCGCCGTCCGGCTGTATGAGGGTGACCCCGACCGCGAGACGGTGTACTTCGACTCCCCGCTGGAGGCCGCCCGCCACTGGGTCCGGCTGGGCGCGGGCCTGGTCCATCTGGTGGACCTCGACGCCGCCACGGGCCGGGGCCAGAACCGCGAGGTCATCCGGCAGATCACCGCCGAGCTGGAGGTGCCGGTCGAGGTCGGGGGCGGCATCCGCGACCGGGCCGCAGCGGAGGAGCTGCTCCGGGCCGGGGTGGAGCGGGTCGTCATCGGCACCGCCGCCGTGAAGAGCCCGGAGCTGGTGCGGGAACTGATCGCGGCCCACGGCCCCGAGCGGGTGATCGTGAGCCTCGACGCGCGCGGACTGGAGGTCGCCACCCACGGCTGGGCCGAGGGCAGCGGCGTCAGCGTGGCCGAACTCACCCCGACGCTGGCGGGGGCGGGCCTGGAGACGTTGATCTTCACCGACGTGACGCGCGACGGCACCCTGAGGGGCCTGAACCGCGAGCTGATGCGGCAGGTGCGCCAGCTCTGGACGAATACGCTCATCGTGGGCGGCGGGGTGGCAAATCTCGACGACGTGCGGCTCCTCGCCGAGGAGGGCATCCACGGCGCCATCGTGGGCCGCGCGATCTACGAGGGGACGCTGCCCTACCCGGTGACGGGGCTGTAGGGGGCAGAACGCGGGCGGGGTGTGACCCTATTTGCGCCGCACCCGCCGCGTGCCCTTCCAGCCCAGCACCCTCAATACCAGCACCGCCGGGACGGCCATGACCGCCGTGACCGCGTTCCACAGCGCCCGCCCCACACCCGGCACCGTGTCCCTCGGAACGAGGGTCCGCACCCGGAACGGTTCCCCGGCCCCACCCCGGGCAGGGGCGGCCTGCGGTCCCGGAATCTGTACCCGGCCACGGGCGTCCGCGCGGGCGTCCTGCGGGTCGGCGTTCGCCTGGGCCTCGGCCTCCTGGGCGCTGGGGGTGGGGTCGATCTGCGCGCCCTTGGCGGCCAGCGCCGCCTTCTTGCCGGTGTTGACCGCGCCGCCCGCGTGGGAGCCGTATTTCTGCGAGTACACCCAGGTGACCTCGGCGCCGAAGAAAAAGATCATCGCGCTGTAGTAGATCCACAGCAGCAGCGCCACCAGCGAGGCGGCGCCCAGGAAGACGCTCCCCGGCGCGGCCCGGCCCAGATAGATGCCGATGGCGACCTGGCCCAGCATGAACAGCACGGCGGTCACCGCACTCCCCACCCAGACCTCGCGCCACTGGAGCTTCACGGCGGGCAGGAACTTGTAGATCAAGGCGAAGATGGGGGTCAGCAGCGCGACGCTCAGCAGCGCGGTCCCGGCCCGCACAAAAAAGGCGCCCGCCCCAATCACGTCGCCCAGGTGTTGCGCGATGGCCGAGAGGTAGGTGTTCAGACCCAGGAAGGCGAGCAGCACCACGCCGATGCCCAGGATCAGCAGGAACGAGATCACCCGCGTCTGCACGATCTTGACAATGCCCTGGGGGGGTGGCGGGTCGGCCCCCCACATGCTGCTCAGGGCGTCCTGAAGCTGCACGAAGAGGCCGGTGGCGCCCAGAAGCAGGGTCACGAAGCCGATGACCGTCGCCACGATGGAGCCGCGTTGCAGGCCCTCCTGCTTGGTCACCAGTTCGCTCAGAAAGGAGGCGGCCTGCTCCCCCAGGTTCTGCGCGACCAGGCCGCCCTCGCCGAACAGATTATGGATGACGGCGTCGTTCGTCAGAAAAAACCCCGCGACCGCCACCGCGAACAGCAGCAGCGGCGCCAGGCTGAACATGGCGTAGTAGGCGATGGCCGCCGCCAGCCGGGGGGCCTTGTCCTGCCCGAAGGCGAGCGCCGCCTCCCGAATCAGCGTGAACAGGTCGGCGAACTTCATGCGGGCAGTCTAAGGGGCGGTTCCGAACGCTCCGGCCCACCACCGCACGGTATTTCCTTCACGGACGGTCCCGGACGCCTGCTACCTTGCCCCCATGCGCCCCATCCCGCCCGGCTACACCCAGACCCTCACCGTCCTGGTCACCGACGAGATGACCGTGCAGTTCGGCGAACTCGGCGCGGTCCACCCCGTCTACGCGACGTACTGGCTGGCCCGGCACTTCGAGGAGGCGGGCCGCAAGATCATCCTCCCCTTCCTGGAGGACGGCGAGGGCGGCATCGGCACCGAGGTGCAGGTCACGCACACCGCCTCGGCGCTGCCCGGCATGACCGTCACCGTGACCGCCACCTTCGAGCGGATGGAGGGCCGCCACATCGTCTGCTCCATGCGCGCCGTCTCCGAACTCGGCGACGAGATCGGGCACGGCACGACCGGCCAGTTGGCGCTCCCACAGGCGAGGATCGACGCGGGCTTCGAGCGGCTGCGGGAGCGGTGGGCGGCGCGCGGGGACTGACCGTTCCCGTGCCTTGCGTGCTTTTCGTGCCTGAACCCCGTCCAGTGCAGCCGAGCTAGACTTCTCCGGTTATGCCCGAAGCTCCGCGCGTCTCCCGCTACTACGACGTGAAGCGCGACGAGGACGGCCACCGTTACCTCGACGTGAACGTGACCGGCTTCTCGCTGCTGCATATCCCGCTGCTGAACAAGTCCACCGGTTTCACCCGCGAGGAACGCCGCGTGCTGGGCATCGAGGGCCTGGTCCCGCCCCACACAAGCACCCTGGAGGAGCAGAAGGAGCGCACCTACCTGCGCTACCTCCAGCAGACGACCGACCTGGAGAAGCACGAGTTCCTGCGCGCCCTGCAAGACCGCAACGAGGTGCTGTTCTACGCGATCTTCGCCGACCACCTGGAGGAGATGCTGCCCATTCTCTACACCCCGACGGTGGGCGAGGCCGTGCGCGTCTTCTCCCACATCTACCGCTACCCGCGCGGCCTGTCGGTGAGCACCGAGGACATCGACCGGGTGGAGGAACTGCTGGAGAACGTGCCGCTCAACGACGTGCGGATGATCGTGGCGACCGATTCCAGCGCGATTCTGGGCATCGGGGACCAGGGCTTCGGCGGGATGGCGATCTCCATCGGCAAGCTGAGCCTGTACACGGCGGCGGGCGGCGTGGGGCCGGACAAGACGCTCCCCGTCGAACTCGACGTGGGTACCGACCGCCAGGACCTCATCGACGACCCCCTGTACCTGGGCGTCCATCACCGCCGCCTGACCGGCCCCGAGTACGACGAGTTCCTCGACCGCTTCGTGGAGGCGACCGCCGCCCGCTACCCCAAGGCGATCATCCAGTGGGAGGACTTCGCGCGGGGCACGGCCTTCCGGGTGCTGGAGCGGTACCGCAAGGTCGTGCCGAGTTTCAACGACGACATTCAGGGGACGGGGGCGATGGCCCTGGCCGGGCTGATCAGCGCGAGTCGGCTCAAGGGTGAGCGGTTGCAAGACCAGACCTTCGTGGTCGTCGGTGCCGGGGCGGGCGGCATCGGTGTGGCGGGGGCGATTCGCCAGGGGTTGATGCAGGCGGGCCTGAGCTACGCGGAGGCGAACGCCCGCGTGTACGTGGTGGACCGCCACGGCCTGCTCATGCACGACCAGCCCGGCCTGGAGGCCTACCAGTTCTCCTTCGCCCGCCACGCGGGGGACATCTCCGGCTGGACGTACGAGGGCGAGTGGCCCACCCTGCACGAGACGGTCGTGAACGCCCGGGCCACGGCCCTGCTCGGCCTGACCGGTGTGCCCGGCCTTTTCCGCCAGCCCACCGTCGAGGCGATGCTCGCGCACACCGCCCGCCCCATCGTCTTCCCGCTCTCCAACCCGACGAGCAATGTGGAGGCGCAGCCCGCCGACCTCATCCGCTGGACGCAGGGGGCGGCGATTGTCGCCTCGGGGAGCCCCTTCCCCGACATCGAGCATGGGGGGCAAACCTACCCGGTCGGGCAGGGCAACAACGCCTTCATCTTCCCGGGGCTGGGCTTCGGGGCCGTCATCAGCCGCGCCCGCGAGATCACCGACGGCATGGTGATGGAGGCGGCGCAGACCCTCGCCGACGAGACCCCTGGCTACGGCGAGCGCGTCTATCCGCCCGTGAGCGCCCTGCGCGAGATCAGCCTCAAGGTGGCCGTGCGGGTCGCCCGCCGCGCGATCAGCGAGGGCGTCTGTGCCGAGCGCCGTATCCGCAACCTCACCGACGAGGAGCTGGAAGCCTTCGTCCGCCGCCGCTCGTGGGTGCCCAAGTACCTGCCGCTGAGAAAGGCGGCGGACGCGCGGGACTGAGGCGGAGTCGCGGCGTGACGGGTTGCCCCCGGCCAGCCCCGGGGGGTTACGATGGGGACGGCATTCGGCAACTTCCCGTCCTCTTGCCGTCGGTCTGGCCGTTCGTCCCCCCACGGAAAGGCAGGTCCAGCCATGCACTCCCGGCAGTTGGCATTCCGCGTCGCGTCTGTCTGGCTCACCCTCGCGGGCATCACCCTGCTGTTTCCCGTCCTCGCCGACCGGGTGTTCGCGCTCAACCTCACGAACTGGGGCCTGGCCTCCGAGTACGGCGGGGTGCTGCTGATTACGGGGGTGATGTACTGGGTCTTTGCCCGGGATGACGAGCGGTATGCCCCCCTGACGGGCCTGGTCGCCCTGGGAATGTTGCTCAACGCGGCGATCAACGCCTACTGGTGGGCCGTGGGGCACTACGCCCTGCAAACGGCGATCTTCAACATGGTGATCAACACGGCGCTGGCCGCCTGGCTCTGGACCCTGCGCCCCCGGGCGGTTCCCCCCGTCCCGGCTCATCCCCGCTAAGGTACGCGCGTCTTCCTGGGGAGACCTTTCCCGCCACCCCCGCCCCTTCGCCGATTACCCTGGGACATGGCCCACATCTCCCGCTACTACGACGTGAAACGCGACCCTGCTGGGCACCGCTTTCTGGAGGTGCGGGTGACGGGCTTTCCCCTCCTGCACCTCCCGCTGCTGAACAAGAGCACGGCCTTCACCGAGGAGGAGCGCCGCCTGCTGGGCCTGGAGGGGCTGCTTCCCCCGGGCGTCAGTTCCCTGGAGGAGCAGAAGGAGCGGGCCTACCTGCGCTTTCGCCAGCAGGGGACACCGCTGGAAAAGCACGCCTACCTCCGCAACCTCCAGGACCACAACGAGGTGCTGTTCTTCGCCCTGCTCGAAGACCACGTCGAGGAGATGCTGCCCATCATCTACACGCCCACCGTGGGGGAGGCCGTGCAGCAGTTCTCCCGCCTGTACCGCTATCCGCGCGGCTTCGCCATGAGTACGGCGCATGTCGAGCGCGCCCGCGAACTGCTGGGCAACGTCCACCTGCAAGACGTACGCATGATTGTGGCGACCGATTCCAGCGCCATTCTGGGGATTGGGGATCAGGGCTTCGGCGGCATGGCGATCTCTATCGGTAAGTTGAGCCTGTACACGGTCGCGGGTGGGGTGGGGCCGGACAAGACGCTGCCCGTAGAACTCGACGTGGGCACTGGACGGCAGGATTTGATCGAGGACCCCCTCTACCTGGGGGCCCGCCATCCCCGCCTGACGGGCGAGGCGTACGACGCCTTTATCGACGCCTTCGTGCAGGCGGTGCAGGAACGCTATCCCAAGGCGATCATCCAGTGGGAGGATTTTTCCAAGGACACGGCCTTCCGGGTGCTGGAGCGGTACAGGAAAGTCGTGCCCAGCTTCAACGACGACATCCAGGGGACGGGAGCGGTGACGCTGGCGGGTGTGTTACGAGCCTGCGCGCTGAAGGGCGAGTGGCTGAGGGATCAAGTGGTGGTGATCCACGGGGCGGGAGCCGGAGGAGCGGGGGTCGCCGCCGCCATCCGCGAGGGCATGGGCCGTGAGGGACTGGCTCCCGAGGAGGTCGCCCACCGCGTCTTCGTCCTCGACTCGCGCGGCCTGCTCACCGACGACCGCCGCATGGAGGACTACAAGCAGCCGCTCGCCACACCGAAGGGCATCACGGAAGGCTGGGCAGGCACCGACCTCCTCACTGTGGTGCGCGAGGCGGGGGCGACGGTCCTGCTCGGCCTCAGCGGGCAGGGGGGCATCTTCAACGAACCCATCGTGCGGGCGGTCCACGCCAACGCGGCGCGGCCCATCATCTTCCCGCTGTCGAATCCCACCTCGAACACCGAGGCCCTCCCCGAGGACGTCCTGCGCTGGACAGACGGCCAGGCCATTGTCGCCACCGGCAGTCCCTTCCCCGACGTGACCTTGGAAGGGCAGACATACCAGATCGGGCAGGGGAACAACGCCTTCATCTTCCCGGGCCTGGGCTTCGCCGCCGTCCTGACCCGGGCGAGCGAAATCACGGAAGGGATGGTCGCGGAGGCCGCCTACGCCCTCGCGGACTTCACCGCCCGCGAGTCCCCGGAGCGTACCTATCCGCCCACCCGCGCCCTGCGCGACGCCAGCCGCGCCGTCGCCCTGCGCGTCGCCCGGCAGGCGATCACGGAAGGGGTGGCGCGGGAGGAGCGGGTGCAGAACCTGAATGACGAGGAACTCGACGCCTTTATCGAGAGCCGTTTTTGGTTCCCGAAGTACCTGCCCTACCGAACGGCGGAGGGAGCCAGCCCCGACCTGACCTGATTTCAACCAAGAGAAACGCCCCCGATTCCTCGGAGGCGTTCCTGATGGCTGAGGGCGGCTTACGCCCCGGGCTGCGTCACGTCCCGGCCCTGGGTCGGGGGAATCGTGGCGGGCTGCTCCTCGGGCGCGGGCAGGAGGACCAGGTCGAGCACCTCGCCCACCCGCTCGACGGCGTGAATCCGCAGATCGCCGCGAATCGAGTCCGGCACTTCCTGGAGGTTGGGTTCGTTGTCCTTGGGGAAGACGACTTCCCGAATCCCGCCCTGGTGCGCCGCGAGCAGCTTCTCCTTGAGGCCGCCGATGGGCAGGACCCGGCCACGCAGGCTGATCTCGCCCGTCATCGCCACATCCATGCGGACCGGGCGGCCCGTCACGGCGCTGATGACGGCGGTGGCAATCGTGATGCCCGCGCTGGGGCCGTCCTTCGGCGTGGCGCCGTCGGGGATATGGACGTGAATGTCGAGCTTCTTGTGGAACTCGGGGTCGGCGCCGTACTTGGCCGCGTGGGCGCGCAGGTAGGCGACCGCCGCCCCCACACTCTCCTTCATCACGTCACCCATTGAGCCGGTCATGCTGACCTTACCCGTTCCCGGGGTGGCGAGCGCCTCCACGACGAGCATCGTGCCGCCCACGCTGGTCCAGGCCAGGCCCTGTGCGACGCCAACCTGGGGCTCTTTCTCCATCCGGTCGGGGCGGTGCAGCGGCACACCGAGGTACGCGGGGATGTCGGCGGCGTCGATCACCCGCACGCCCTCCCAGGGCTGCTCCAGCAGCTCGCGGGCGGCCTTGCGCGCCAGCTTGCTGATCTGGCGGTCGAGGTTCCGCACGCCGCTCTCGGCGGTGTACTCCTCGACGATGCGGTTCAAGGCCGCGTCGGTGATCTCCAGCCGACCGACCAGGCCGTGTGCCTTGACCTGGCGGGGCACCCGGTACCGCTTGGCGATCTCTACCTTCTCCGGCTGGGTGTAGCCGGGGATATTGATGACCTCCATGCGGTCGAGCAGCGGCCGCGGGATGGTCTGGAGCGTGTTCGCCGTCGTGATGAACATGACCTGCGAGAGGTCGTACGGCACCTCCAGGTAGTGGTCCTGGAAGGTGTGGTTCTGCTCGGGGTCGAGGACTTCCAGCATCGCGCTGGAGGGGTCGCCGCGCCAGTCGCTGCTCATCTTGTCGATCTCGTCGAGCAGGATGATCGGGTTGGTCACGCCCGCCGTCTTCATCGCCTGGATGATGCGCCCGGGCATGGAGCCGATGTAGGTGCGGCGGTGGCCGCGAATCTCGGCCTCGTCGCGCACGCCGCCCAGGGCCATGCGGACGAACTTGCGGTTGAGGCTGCGGGCGATGCTCTTGCCCAGCGAGGTCTTGCCCACCCCGGGAGGGCCGACCAGGCAGAGGATCGGGGCGCGCAGCTCGCCGTCCTCGATGCGCTCCTCGGCGGTGCGCTCGCGGCGCTGCTCCTCGGTCTCGCCGTCCTTGTGAGTGAGCTGGCGCACGGCCAGGAACTCCAGGATGCGGTCCTTCACGTCGCCCAGCGCGTAGTGGTCGGCGTCGAGGATGTCACGCGTGCGGGTGATGTCGAGGATTTCCTCGTCGCGCTTGCTCCACGGCACGTCGGTGAGCCAGTCGATGTAGTTGCGGACGACGGTGCTCTCGGGGCTGCCGCCGGGCGTGCGCTCGAGGCGTTGCAGCTCCTTGAGGGCCTTGTCCTTGACCGACTCGGGCATCCCGGCGGCCTCGATCTTCTCGCGCAGGGCCTCGACCTCGGCGGGGCCGTCCTCGCCGCCGCCGAGTTCCTTGGAGATCGCCTTCATCTGCTCGCGCAGGTAGTACTCGCGCTGGTTGGCGTCCATCTGCTCCTTGACGCGCCCCGCGATCTTCTTGTCCATGTTGAAGCGCTCGGTGTCGCGCGTCAGGAACTTCAGCACGGCCTCCAGACGCTGGCGGGGCGAGACGGCGCTCAGCACCTCCTGCTTCTCCTCGGGCGTCCAGGTGGCGTGGTGCGCGACCTGATCGGCCAGGGCGCCGGGGTCCGAGAGGTTCTTCAGGGCCTCAAGCTGGTAGTTGTCCAGCCGCAGGTTCTTGTTCTGGCGCTGGTACTCCTCGAAGGCGGCCTTGACCTCCTGCGCGAGGACCTGCACCTCGCGGCCCTCCAGCTCGGAGGCGGGGGCCGCAGCGGCCTGCGTCTCGGCGCGCACGCGCAGGTAGGCGGACGGCACCTCGTCCAGCACCTGGGCGCGCTCCTGCGCCTCCACGAGGACCTGGTAGGTGTTGTCGGGCATCCGAACGACCTGCTTGACGACGGCGAGCACGCCCATGTCGTACAGCTCGCCGCGGGCCGGGTCGTCGGTGCGCGGGTCGCGCTGGGTCAGCAGCAGCACGCGGCGGTCGGAGGCCTGCGCCTCGTCCACGGCCCGCTTGCTCTTGGGACGGCCGACATCCACGTTCATGGTGATGCCGGGCAGGATCACGATATTTCTGAGGGCGACGACGGGAAGTTCCCAGATCATGCTTGCTCCTTGGGACCGGGCCGGGAAGCCCGGGAAAGAGGTGAGGGGGATGCGGGAAGTCTTCCTGTGAGCCTACTCCGCAGCAGGCCCGCAGAGAAAAGACACCCCGCCCACGATGTCCCCAGATTCTAAGGACGCGGGCGGGAGGCGGCTGTAATCTATCTCTCTATTACGCAGACTTCTTGAGTCCCTTTGACTCAAGCAGTTCTAGGGGATGGTCGATGTTCCCCGCGTCGAAGCGCAGTTCCCGCAGGCCCTCGACGGGCAGCTCGAACAGCAGGTCGGTCATCGCCTTTTCGAGCACCGCTCGCAACCCGCGCGCCCCGGTCTTGCGCTCCTTCGCCCGGTGCGCGACCTCGCGCAGCGCCGCCTCGGTGAAGGTCAGGTCCACGTCCTGGAACCCGAACAGCGCCTGGTACTGCTTGACGATGGCGCCCTGCGGCTCGGTCAGGATGCGGACGAGCGCGTCCTCGTCGAGGTCCTGAAGCTGCACGACGAGCGGCAGACGGCCCACGAACTCGGGGATCAGGCCGAACTTCACGAGGTCCTCGGGCAGGAAGCGCAGCTCCTCTTTCTCCTCGCCCTTGTGCTCGGCGCCGAAGCCCACCGCGCGGACGTTCGTGCGGGCGCGGGCGATCTCGCTCATGCTCTCGAAGGCGCCGCCCACGATGAAGAGGATGTTCTTGGTGTTCACCTGCACGAGTTCCTGCTGCGGGTGCTTGCGGCCCCCCTGCGGCGGCACCTGCGCGACCGTGCCCTCGATGATCTTGAGCAGGGCCTGCTGCACGCCCTCGCCGCTCACGTCGCGGGTGATGCTCGTGCCCTCGGACTTGCGCGCGATCTTGTCGATCTCGTCGATGTAGATGATCCCACGCTCGGCGGCGGCCACGTCGTACTCGGCGGCCTGCAGGAGGCGGACGATCACGTTCTCCACGTCGTCGCCGACGTACCCGGCTTCCGTCAGCGTGGTCGCGTCCGCGATGGCGAAGGGCACCTCCAGCATCTCGGCGAGGCTCGACGCCAGCAGCGTCTTGCCCGTCCCGGTCGGCCCGATCAGGAGGATGTTGCTCTTCTGGAGGTTCACGTCGGGGTGCGCGAGGCGCTGGTAGTGACTGACGACCGCGACCGCCAGCGCCTTTTTCGCCTCGTCCTGCCCGATCACGAACTCGTCGAGGTAGGCCTTGATCTCCTTGGGGCTGGGGAGTTCTTCGAGGTTGAACTCGCTGCCCTTGCTCTTGTTCTGCTTGACGAGTTCGTGCGCCCGGTCGGTGCATTCGTTGCAGATAAAGGCCGCGCGGCCCGGCGCCTCGATCAGTTGGGCGATCTGGGGATGCTGCCGCCCGCAGAAGGAGCAGCGGTCGCCGCCGATGTTGGCCCCCCGGCCCGTCACAGCGCGGCCTCGATCTGGCGGGTGTTCTCGATCACCGAGTCGATCAGGCCGTACTGCATGGCCTCCTGCGGGGACATGAAGCGGTCGCGTTCCATATCGCGCAGCAGCTTGTCGTGCGGGATGTTGGTGTGCTTGTGATACAGGTCCACCATCTTGTCGCGCAGGTGCAGCACTTCCTTGGCCTGCACCTCCACGTCGGGCGTGTTCCCCCGGAAGCCCGCCGAGCCCTGGTGAATCATGATCCGGCTGTTGGGCAGCGCCAGCCGCTTGCCCTTGTCGCCCGCCATCAGGAACACGCTGCCCATGCTCATCGCAATCCCCACGCAGATGGTGCTGACGGGCGCCTTGATGTAGCGCATGGTGTCGTAGATCGCCAGGCCCGAATACACGTCGCCGCCCGGGCAGTTGATGTACATCTGGATCTCCTGCTCGGGGTTCTGGGAATCCAGCAGCAGCAACTGCGCCACGATGGTGTTGGCCATCTGCGGCTCCACGGGCGTGCCCACAAAGATGATCCGGTCCTTGAGCAGGCGCGAGTAGATGTCGTACATCCGCTCGCCCCGACCGGTCTGCTCGATCACGTAGGGAATCACGCTCATGCGGCGCATTATCGCACGGGTCCCCGGAACGAAGGTGGGCAAAGCTGCGCTGGGCACATTGGTGGGCAGGGGCCGGGGGCGGGGGTGAAGCAGTCGGGAAGAGCAGGGAAAAGGCCGTGCTGTGGGGTTAAACGCCTCTCCTGCCTGGCCCTTCAGTCGTTGCAGGCATCTGGACTAACCTCTTTGGCTTAGTGGGGGGAGGGGTGGCTGCAAAACTTCTTCCCTTTGAGGAGTTGAGGAATACGCGGCGGTTTCTGACTGAACGGGGAAGTCGTCCAGAACAGCAAGAAAAGCTCCTCCCCTTGAGGGGGGAGGCTCGGACTCGTAGAGCTGCCTGCGGAGGGGGTGAATCGAAGCGGCGTCCCGAGGCCATGAGGAAGGATGTTGGGCCTGTGTTCACCGTCCAGCCGATCGCACGCCCCCTCACCCCAGCCCTCTCCCACGGGGGGAGAGGGGGCAAGTGCCCACCATCGCCTTAAGTTCCCCCCACACGGCTTCTAATCGTGCGCCGGGCCTGACCCGCTTACGCTGGAAGTCCCAAGCCCAAGGAGGTTCAGCATGACAGACGACACCCGTTCCGACACCACCGTCTCCAGGTCCGAAACCACGCGCACAGAGACAACAGAAGTCACCACCTCGGAGGGAACCGAGACGGAGACCCGGCGCCACACCGAGACGCACGAGGTCCAGGAGGAGGCCCGGCCGGTGGTCGAGACCACCACGACGACCACGACCATCATCGAGGAGTGACGCCCGAATCCCCGAAATGAGCGAGGGCCGGAAGCGTCAGCCCCGGCCCTCCACCCTTTGCCCGCTCAGTCCACGATCAGCGGGATCAGCACCGGGTTGCGGCCCGTCACCTTGCGGATAAAGCGGCGCACGGCCCCGTACATGTCGTCGCGCACGTCCTCCAGCCGCTTCTTCTCGCGCAGGCCGCCTTCCACGGCGTCGAGGGCCACCTTGCGAATCTGCCCGTCGAGGTCGCGGTTGGTGCGCACGAAGCCGCGCGAGACGATCTCGACGTGCGGGGTGGGGTGCAGCACCGCCGTCATGATCAGGATGCCCTCCTGGCTCATGTTCGCCCGGTCGAGCAGCACGTCGTCCCCGATGTCGCCCACGCCCAGGCCGTCGACGTAAACGGCCCCGGCGGGCACGGTGCCCGTCACCTTGAACTCGTCGGGGGTCAGGCGCACCACGTCGCCGTTCTTGGCGATCAGGGTGCGGCGCGGCGGGCGCGGCAGCGTCTGGGCCAATCGGGCGTGGTTGATCTGGTGGCGGGGCTCGCCGTGCCAGGGCAGGAAGAACTTGGGCCGCGCGAGGTTGAGGACCGTGGCGAGTTCCTCCTGTGAGGCGTGCCCCGAGGCGTGGACCCGGTACGCGGGCGGGTAGTACACGTCCACCCCGATCTCGTACAGCCGGTTGATGACGAGGTTCACCGCGTCCTCGTTGCCGGGAATCGGGTTGCTGCTCAGGATCACCGAGTCGCCCCGCCGCAGCGCGATCTTGGCGTGGGTCCCGAAGGCGAGGCGCGACAGCACGCTCATGGGCTGGCCCTGCGACCCGGTGCAGACGTACAGCACCTGCTGGTCCTGCAGGTCGCCGACCTCCTCGTTCGTCAGCAGCGGCTCGGGCAGCTCCATGTAGCCCAGCCCCTGCGCGACCTGCGCGTACTTCAGCATGGAGCGGCCCTCCATCACCACGCGGCGGCCCTGGCGATGCGCGATCTGGATCACGTTCTGGATGCGGTGGACGTTCGACGCGAAGGTCGTCATGAAGACGCGGCCCCGGCACTTCGAGATCAGGTCCTCCAGGTTTTTCGTCACCTCCGCCTCGCTGGGCGTGCGGCCCGGGCGCTCGGCGTTCGTGGAGTCGCTGATCAGGAGGAGGACGCCCTCCTTCCCCGCCTGCTCGATGCGCGCCAGGTCCGACAGCTTGCCGTCGCTGGGATGCTCGTCGAGCTTGAAGTCGCCCGTGTGGATGACCTGGCCGACGGGCGTGGTGAGGATGTACCCCGCGTTGTCGGGGATGGAGTGGGTCATGCGGAAGAACTCGACCTGAAAGTTCTTGCCGAGGCGGACCTTGGCGTTCAGCTCCACCTCGCGCAGGTCCACGTCGCTGTCCTTGATGCCGAACTCGCTGAGCTTCTCGCGCACCAGGCCGAGGGTGAGGGCGCCGCCGTACACCGGCACCTTGGGCAGCCGCGGCAGGATGTAGGGCAGGCCGCCGATGTGGTCCTCGTGGCCGTGGGTGAGAATCCAGCCCTTGATGAGCCCGGCGTTCTGCTGGAGGTAGTCGATGCGCGGGATGATCAGGTCGATGCCCATCTGGTGGGCGTCGGGAAAGGCGAGGCCGCCGTCGACGACCATGATCTCGTCGCCGAGGCGGTACGCGGTGATGTTCTTGCCGATCTCGCCCATCCCGCCGAGCGGGATGACTTCGAGGTGGCCTGAGTTCTGCTGCCCTGGGGCCTGCCCTCCCGGGGCGGCCTTGCCTGGATTGGTCATGGGTCTTTCTCCGGTCGCACGCGGCCCGCTTCCTGCGCTGGTAGATTCCGAATCAGGCGGTGAATGGGGGCCGTGCGCTTTGAATGATGCAGCCACGCGAAAAGGGCGCGGCCCAGGAAAAACGGATTGTGTCGCCCGGTCGCGTGCGGCCCGGAGCGCGGTTTCCCCAAGGTAGCACAGGCCCCGGCGGGGGCAGGTCTCCCCCCACCCGCGCGGGGGACAACGGGTGAAGCCCGCGTGAAGGCGGGTATCATGTCCATGTGAGCGCCCAGAGAATTCTCGTAATCGAGGACGACCTCGATATCGCCAACGTGCTGCGGCTGGACCTGACCGACGCGGGGTACGCCGTCGAACACGCCGACTCCGCGATGAACGGCCTGATCCGGGCGCGCGAGGACCACCCCGACCTGATCCTGCTCGACCTGGGCCTGCCCGACTTCGACGGCGGCGACGTGGTGCAGCGCCTGCGCAAGAACAGCGCCGTGCCCATCATCGTCCTGACCGCCCGCGACACCGTGGACGAGAAGGTCCGGCTGCTGGGCCTGGGGGCCGACGACTACCTCATCAAGCCCTTCCACCCCGACGAGCTGGTCGCCCGGGTCAAGGTGCAACTCCGGCAGCGCGTCTCCGAGAGCCTGAGCATGGGGGACCTCACCCTCGATCCGCAAAAGCGCCTGGTGACCTACAAGTCCGAGGAGCTGCGCCTCTCGCCCAAGGAGTTCGACATCCTCGCGCTGCTGATCCGCCAGCCGGGCCGGGTGTACTCGCGCCAGGAGATCGGGCAGGAAATCTGGCAGGGCCGCCTGCCCGAGGGCAGCAACGTGGTGGACGTGCATATGGCGAACCTGCGCGCCAAGCTGCGCGACCTCGACGGCTACGGCCTGCTGCGCACCGTGCGCGGCGTCGGCTACGCCCTGCGCGGCTGAGGACGCCCACGCCCGGCTCGGAGCGGCCTCCCCGCGGGCCGGGTGTGACGAATCTGTGAGCCGGACGCGGGATGATGGCCTCGGCACGGCGGACGGGTACCATGGGCGGGTGTTTCGGTGCCCGAACTGCTGAGGAGGTCCCCCGGCCACGGCACGGGCCGGGCTGCCCGCCTCCCTGTCATTCACGCCCCCGCCTCTCTCCCGACCCTCCAGCCCACCACCTTGTGACGCCGATGCCGCCCTCTGACCCCCTGCCCAAGCCCCACATCGAAATCCTGCTCGTCGAGGACAGCGAGCCGGACGTGCTGCTCACCCAGGAGGCGTTCGCCGACGCCCGGGTGCCCAACCGTGTCCACGTGGTCGGGGACGGGGTGGAGGCATTGCGCTTCCTGCGCCGCGAGGGCGAGCACTGCTCGGCGCCGCGCCCGGACGTGATCCTGCTCGACATCAACATGCCGCGCAAGAACGGCCTGGAGGTGCTGGCCGAGATCAAGGCCGACCCCGACCTGGTCACCATTCCCGTCGTGATGCTCACCACCAGCCAGTCGGACGACGACGTGCGCGGCTCGTACGCCCGCCACGCCAGCGGGTACGTGGTCAAGCCGGTCGGTTTCGAGAACTTCCTCCAGGCCATCCGCGCCTTCGAGGACTTCTGGATGACCTACGTGCGCTTTCCGCCGCGGGCGTAGCGCCCCCAACAGCAGCACCAAGGCCCCGCACCTGCTGATCGGGGCCTTGGTTGATGAAGCGGCTCAGCGGCGGTCGCTGGAGTACGTCGCGCCCGTGGTCGTCGTTTGGGTGTGGACGACCGGCTCGCGGCGGCCACGGCCCGCGAGACCGGCCAGGCCGATCAGGCCCAGCAGGCCCCAGGGGAACTCGCGGGTGTCCGCCGTGCCGTTGTTGTTGCGGTCCACCACGCCGTCGCCGTTGGGGTCCACCGCGTTGTTCACCGTGTCGGTGGCATTGTCCACCGCGTTGCCCGCGGCGTCGGTGGCGGTGTCCACCGCGTTGCCCGCCGCGTCGGCGGCGTTGTTCACCGCGTCACCGGCGTTCTGGGCCGCCTGGTCCACCGCCGCGCCCGCCTGCTCGGCGGTGCCGTCGTTCGCGTCGGTGCCCGTGGAGCTGGTGTCCTGCACCTGCACGTAGTTCGCGCTGGGCGCGGTGGCGAGGGCGGCGGGGGCGGCGAGGATGAGGGTCAGGGTCAGCAGCGTCTTGTTCATGTGAACTCCTTGGAAATCGCCTGAGAAGGGCGGGCGAAGTAGGCACAGTGTGCTGGCCCCACATGGCACCCCGCTGAAAGTGACCTCCATGAGTCCTTCACGTGCTGGCCCCGTCGCCCGGGGGCCTCACCCCTCCTGCGCCGCCTGCATCGCGCTCAGGACGTTGTGCATATGCGTGTCCAGGTCCACCCCGAGTTCCTGGGCGCCCTGCGTGACCTCCTCCCGGTTCACGCCCGCCGCGAAGGCCCGGTTCTTGAAGCGCTTTTTCAGGCTGGAGAGTTCGACCTGCCTCACGTCCTTGTCCGGGCGGATGAGGGCGGCGGCCTGGACCAGCCCCGTCAACTCGTCCACCGCGAAGAGGGTCCGCGCCAGCCGCGTCTTGCGCGGGACGCCGGTGTACGTCGCGTGCCCCAGGATCGCGTCGAGCACTTCGGGCGGCGTGTCGGTATGCTCGCGCAGGTAGTTCACACCCCAGGTCGGATGCTCGTCCGGGTGCCCCTCATAGTCGAAGTCGTGGAGCAGGCCGGTGACGGCGTACAGCTCCTCGTCCTCGCCCCAGTGGCGGGCATACCAGCGCATGGCGGCCTCGACGTTGAGCATGTGCCGCCGCAGCGACTCGGAGGGGGTGTGTTCGGTCATCAGGGCGTAGGCCTGGTCGCGGTTCATGGGGGGCAGTGTAGGGCGGCGGGCAAAAAAGAGGAGAGACGCTGCCGCCTCTCCGGTCACGTCTTTTTCCCTCAGCCCCGCTCGCCGATGTACTGCGCCCACTCGGGCTGCCAGTGGGCGAACTGGCCGTGGGCGTACACACCGAACGTGGGCGCGCGAGGCCGGGTGCGCAGCGGCATCCCGGCCTCGTCGGGGGTGCGGTTCCCCTTGCGCTGGTTGCACGCCCGGCAGGCCGTGACGACATTCTCCCAGTTGTGGCGTCCCCCCCGCGAGCGCGGAAACACGTGGTCGAGGGTGAGGTCGGCCTCCGACCCGCAGTACTGGCAGGCGAAGGTGTCCCGGCGCAGGACGTTGCGGCGGTTGAAGGGCACCGGATGCACGCGCGGGCGCCGCACGTAGCGCCGCAACCGGATCACGCTGGGCACCCGCAGGATCGTGCTGGGCGAGCGCACCACGTCGCCGCTGACCTCCAGCACCTCGGCCACGCCGTACTGCAAGAGCGTGATCGCGCGCTTGGCGCTCGTCACGTGCAGGGGCTCGTACGACGCGTTCAGGACCAGCACGCGCGGTGCGTTCAGGTCCGGTGCCACGCGCATGCCGCGCGCTTCCTCTCTCGTCACGCTCGCCGTCAGGTTCACGGGGCCATTCTAGAGGTTGACCCGTGAGCGAATGTTGCGTCAGGTGGCCTAGAGCAAGGCTTATGCTCCTTCCAATAATCCGGGCCGGGGTGGGGAGCCGGAGAAGGCCTGTGTTCCGCGGACTCCGGGACCTTTCCAAAAAGGGGAGTTGCCCTCAGCCCTCCGCGGCGCCCCGCAGGAACTCCAGCACGCCGTCCGCCACGTACTGCACGGCCAGCGCCCCCAGCAGCACGCCCAGCACGCGCGTGACCACGTGAACGCCCGTCAGGCCGATCACCCGCGCGATCTGCCCACTCAGGCGCAGGGCGAGGTAGCACAGCCCCAGCACGAGGGCCGTGACCAGGAAGACCGCCGCCAGCAGCGCCGGGCTGCCGTGCGCGTCCCCCGCCAGGATCATGATGCTCGCCAGCGTGCCCGGCCCGGCGATGAGGGGAATCGCCAGCGGAAAGACGCTGATGTCCTGCCGCTCGTGGGCCTCCTGCTCCTCCTCGGGCGTCTCCTTGCTGCCGCTGGGGCGGGCGAACACCATGTCGAGCGCGATCAGAAAGAGCAGAATGCCGCCCGCCACCCGGAAAGCACTCAGGCTGATCCCCAGGTGGTCGAGCAGGGCCCGCCCGAACAGCCCGAACAGCAGGGTGATGCACCCCGCCACCAGCGTGGCCCGGACCGCCACCCGCCGCCGCTCGAAGCTGGGGCGGTTTCCGGCCAGCCCGATGAAGATGGGGGCCAGCCCGATGGGGTCCATCACGACCAGCATGGTCAGGAAAGTCTGGAGACTGATGCTGGAGAGTTCGGCCACGTTCACCCGACCAGCCTACCTGCTCGGCTCCAGCGGAAACGTCCCGGTGTTGGGGGGACGTGGACCGTCCGCGTGCTGTCCGCCGCGGGGGTCTGCCCCTTCTCCTGCTTGCGCCCTGCTGTCCGTACGGCGGCATCTGGCCGGGCCTGGGGCATTGGGCATCAAGCTGGCCATGTGGCGGGCAAGACCCCTCACCTAACCCTCTCGCCCAAACGCTTGATGTGCAATGAGCAGTTGGGCGAAGCGGCCTTTTCGTCGTGTGGCATGGGCCGAGCTACGCTCGCCACCCCCTCCCCAACCCTCCTCCGCAAGGGGTGAGGGGTCCCTGACGAAGCAGCGGGGTGAGGGGCCTTCTCCCCAATGCCCTACTCGGGCAGGAGCCCCGTGCTGGCCTGGCCGGTGAAGGTCTTCACGAAGGTCCAGGGCAGGTACACGTAGCCCTGGTCGCCCCAGCAGTCGCCCCAGGAATTCTTGACGATGAAGTACCCGTAGTCGTCCGCGATGGGAGCGCCCGGCACCTTCTTGGCGAGGTTCTGGCTGGAGATGAAGCCCGTCACCGTCATCACGTGGGTGAGCTGGAAGTCCGGCGTCCCGTTCGGGAGCGTCTTCATGGTCTGGAGAGGGGCGTAGCCGTTGGCATCGGGCGCCACGTAGCGCATGTCGAGCGTCAGGGTGGTCGCGTGCCCCACCACCGAGCGCAGCAGCAGGATCACCATGCTGCGGTCCTTGTTGTCCTGCTCCCAGAAGTCGCTGGGGGGCTGCATGCGGTAGCCCGAGCTGCTGCCGGTGTTGGGCAGGCCCCGCAGCAGGTAGATGCGGCCACCGAAGGGCACGTACATCAGGTAGCCCTGATAGTTGGTGTCCGAGCAAACGCCGTAGTTGTGGGTGGCGTCCTGGTAGCCGTCGCAGGAGTTCGTGTAGGTCTGGGTGTCGCTGTGCACCACCCGGCCCAGGCTCTTGTTGTACTGCCAGCCCTTCTCGTAGGCGAAGGTGTAGTTCGCCGCGCTGGCCTTCTGGGCGATGAAGAGGGGATCGCCGCCGTCACCGAAGTCGCGCGGCGCCCAGTCCAGGAAGCGGTGGCCCACGTAGTCCTGCTCGGAGAGGTTGACCTCCTTGTGGTCGCGCCGGGCGATCTCGGCCTCCAGCGCCGCCACGGTCGCAAAGCCCCAGCAGGTGCCGCGCTGGCCCTGGTCCTTCACGCTCGTCGTGAGGGTCTTGAGCGGCCAGTCGAAGTTCTTGTACAGGCCCAGGTTGGCGGGCGCCTCGCAGGCGCCTTTCTGGGTGCGGTCGAGCTGGTCCGCCGTGCCGACCTCCGAGGCGATGGGGTCGAGGGTAAAGATCAGGTCGGAGATACGCCCCGCGTACTCCCGGGCGATGCTCCCGACCTTGCGGTTGAGGTCGAGCAGGTGCCGGGCGTCGAGCTGGCGGGCCTCCTCGGGGGTGGGCAGGCCGAACTGGGTAATGTTGATGTCCAGTTTGCCCAGGGCCGCCGCGAGGTCCGGGTACAGCTCGGCGTACAGGTTGGCCTGGTTCCCCTGGGTGGGGAAGGTGCGGGCATGGGTCGCCAGGCTCGCGCGGCCAAAGGCGGGTCCCATCAGCACGACCTGCTTCGGCCCGCCCGCCGTCGGGACGCTCACCAGCCGGTCGCCGTCCGGATTGATCGCGTCCGGCGGGTTGGGGCCGAGCAGCGCGCCGAACTCGGGATGCTCCTGGATATAGGCGCGGGCGTCCTGCTCATCCTGGGCGTCCTGCTGCGCCTGGCGGGCCTTCTCGTCCGCGAGGTCCTTGGCGGTGACGACCCTGGCCCCGTCCTTCACGAGGTCCATGAACGCGCCCGGGGTCACGGGCTGCGCCCCGGCGGGCAGGGGGGCGCCGAACTCGGGCTGCCCCCCGAAGAAGGCGTCCTGGGCGGGGTCATTCCCGGGACCCCCCGACTGACCACAGGCGATCAGGCTGACGGACAGGCCGAGGAGCAGGGCGTGGGGCTTGAGCATGATGAACTCCTTGGACGGGGGAATGGGGGAGGAGGGTGGCCCCTGGCGGGGACGCCGGGCGGGGTGTAGGGCAGCAGGTCTCCTTTCGCCGCCCAGGGTGAAGGAGACCCGGTGATGCCCGGGTCAGGGAAAAGCGGGGTTACGCCGATGCGCCGATCAATTCGGCCCAGTGGGGGGGCAGGGTCTCGCCCACCTCGCGCCAGCGGGCGCGGGCGTCCTCGTAGAGCCGCTTGAGGCCGCGGTGGTTGCCGCCCGCCCGCAGCGCCCGCAGGGTGAGGAGCAGCGCCCCCCGGTCGTAGGGCTCGGCCTCCAGCAGCAGGCGCCCCAGCCGGGCCGTTTCCAGCGGGTCGGGGCCGAGCAGGGCCGCCATCCGTTCCCGCAGCGCGTGGTGCAGCGCCTCGCGCACGCTGTCGTCGGCCAGGTCCAGGGTGAGGCCCGCCAGGTAGGGGCCGCGCCACAACCGGGTCTCGCCGGTCCTCAGGAAGGTCTCGGCGTCGGAGCCCACCTCGCCGAGCGCGTAGCCGCCGGGCGTGGTCTGGATCAGGCCCCGGCCCAGGGCGGAGCGGGTGAGATGCACGAGTTCCTTGAGGGACACCGCGGCCTGCCGCTCGCCCACCCCGGGGTAGAGCGCCTCCAGCAGGCCGGGCCGGGACACCTCGGCCTGGCCGCGCAGCCGGGCCTGGAGGAGCAGGGCGAGGAGTTCCTGGCGCCGCCCCCCCCGCACGGGCCGGGTCCCGCCGCCGTCGCCGAAGCACATCTCCCCCAGGACATCCAGCCGCAGGGTGGGGGCCGCCGCCGGAGTGGGGCCGGTCTCCAGTTCGGGGAAGAGCCGCCGGGCCTGCGCGGCGTGACCCGGCAGGCCGTGCGTCTCGAACCAGGCCAGCCGCTCGCGGGCGCCCGCCAGGTCGTTCGCCAGGCGGTCGAGGTGCAGCCCGGCGGCGTGCGCCTCACGCGGGTTGCCCATCCGCCGGGCGATGGCCTCGGCCTCGCTGAGGGCCGCCCGCGCCTCGTCCGTATGACCCAGGGCGGCCAGGGCCGTTCCCCGGGCCTTCAGGGCGATCAGCCGCAACTCGGGCATGTCGAGCGCCCCGAGGAGGTCGAGGGCCTCCCCGGCGAGGGCCGCCGCCCGCCCGGCCTCCCCGGCCCAGCCCTCGGCGAGGGAGAGGGTGGACAGGCTCTGGACCCTGGAGCGCAGGTCGTCCAGCCTCCGGGCGTGGTCGAGGGCGGCCCCGGCGTGCCTGACGGCCAGGACGCGGCTGTGGGCGGGCTGCCAGGAGCGGTACAACTCGCTCAGCGCGCACTCACAGTCCACCAGGTAGCCGCTCACATCGACGCCCTCCAGAAAGGCGCGGGCCTCCAGCAGCAGCGTCTCTGCGCGCTCGTACTCGCCCGACTCGGCAAGGGCCGTGCCGTAGGCGACCTGGGCGATCACGTGGGCGGTGGGGTCCCCCAGGGCGCGGCACACCCGCAGCGCCTCCTCCAGGCAGGCGTCGCGCTCGCGCAGGCGGCCCAGGGTGCCCAGCGCCATCGCCCGGTTGAACAGCGCCGCGTCGGTCAGGCGCAGGTTCCCGCTGGCGCGGGCGAGGTCCAGCACCTCGTGTTCCAGCCGCTCCATGCCCTCGAAATCCCCCCGCACCTGCCGGACCACCGACTGCGCCTTCAGGGCGAGTGCCCGGCCCTCCGGGCTCAGGCCGGGCCGGGCGAGGACCCCCACCGCGATGGCCTCGGCCTCCTCGCTGCGGCCCTGGTAGGCCAGGGCGCGGGCCGCCCGCCACAGCGTCCCCGGGTCGGCGTGGGCGAGCAGGCCGGGGTGGGCGTCCAGCAGCTCGATCAGCCCGTGGTTGTCCTGGGCGCGCAGCCCCAGCACCCGGGCGAGGAAGGCCGGACCCCGGCGCACCTCCGGCGGGAGGTCCTCCAGCAGCCGCTCGCCCTCGCGCCCCTGGCCCTGCGCCGCGAGGAGTTCGGCCTGGAGCCACAGCGCCTCCTCCCGGGTGGCCGGGTCCCCCGCCGCGAGCCGGGCCAGCCGGGTCGCCTCGCCCACATCCACTTCGCGCAGGTTGCGGGCCGCCTCCAGGGCCAGCCGGGCGGCCTCCCCGCCCCGCGCGTGCCCCGCCGCCCGGGCGAGGAACCGCGCCGCGACCACCCCGTTGCCCGCGGCCTGTGCTCGCCGCGCCGCCGCCCCGAGGAGCGCGCGGGCCCCGGACGCCTCCAGCCCCGCGGCTTCAATCAGCGCCGCCGTCTCCGCCGGGTCGTCGGGGGGGAGCAGCACCAGGGCGCGCCGGGCCAGCTCGCGTTGCCCCGCCGGGTCCAGCACGTGGCCGCACAGCTCGCGGTACAGCGGGTGCGCGAAGTTCTCCCCCACGAACACGCTGCGCCGCTCCAGTTCCAGCCGCGCGGCCTCCAGCTCGTCCGGCGTCAGGGCGGCGACCCGTGCCCACAGCCCCCGGCCCGCCCCCTGCGGCAACGTCGCGCGGGCGCCGAGCGCGGCGGCAAGCGTGGGGACACCCGCGGCCTCCCGCAGCGCCCCCTCGATCAGGGCCTCGACGCTCAGCGGCACGACCTCCCGCGCGGGCTCGCGCCAGTGCCAGTGCCGGGTGTCGTTCCACAGGTGCCCGGTCCGGGCGAGGTCGCGGACATAGGCCAGCGTGAACAGCGGATTGCCCGCGGCCCGCCGGAAGACCCACTCGGCGGCCTCCCCGGGCAGTCGGCCCCCCACCTCCCCCTCGATCAGCAGGCGCGTGCGCTCGGCGTCCAGCGGCTCGCAGCGCTCGGCCTCGAACGCCTCGGGGGGGCGGGTCCGGCTTGTCACGAGCAGGCCCACGCCCCGCGACCGGCGGGTGCCGCGCGCCAGGGCACTGAAGAAGTCCAGCCGCTCCGGGGACACCTCGTGCAGGTCCTCGACGTGGAGGATCAGGGGCGCGGCGGCGCGCAGCCGGGCCAGGGCGGCCTCGGCGGCGTGGGCCGTCTCGACGTACTCGCCCCGAGCGAGCCGCTCCAGGGTCGGCTCCGCCCAGGCGGGCAGTCGGGGTGAACCGGGCACGGCCCGCACGAGGTCGGCCAGCGGCGCCCGGGCGTGAACCGTGACCGTCCGGCAGGCTGATCCCCGCAGCCACGCCCGGGCCGTGAACGTCTTGCCGACGCCCGGTTCGCCCCACAGGCCCAGCGCCAGGCCAGCGCGCCGCAGGTGAAGCGACCGGAGACGGGCCTCGAAGTCGGTCATGCCGCGCAACCACCCCCGTTTCCACCCAGGAGGACGCCCTCTCGTCTCAGATGGTACAGAAAAGCCGGGCGGCGGGGGCTAGAGAAGGTGTGCTTTGGCGCTCAGGGTTGCACGTTGACCGTCAGCGTCCCCTCCGCCGCGAAGCTCCGGTCCCCCTGCCGCTGCACGCCCTGCACCAGCACCGTGTAGGCGTTGGCCGCGGTGCCCGGCGCGACCGTGACCCGCAGCGGGACGGCCGTGCCCGCCGGGGCGCTCGCCTGCCCCAGGGTGAGGGTGACCCCCGGCGAGGAGCTGCGGGTCCGCAGGGCGAAGGGGCCGGGGTGCGACTGCGCCGTGTACCCGCTCACCCGCGCGGTGAGGTCAAGGGACCCGCCCGCCCGGAGGGTGACCTCCGAGACCGAGCGGCGGCCCTCCGGGGCGATCACCACGTACCCGCCCGCGCAGCCCGTGGTCCGCAGCACGCCGATGTCCCGCACCCCCACCGCGAGCGCCGGGAGAAAGGAGGCGACCACCAGCCCCAGCCCCAGCCCCACCCGCCGGGGCCGTCCCCAGTTCGTCGTGGTGAAGGCGATGCCGCCCGGCCCCAGCAGCAGCGGCACGAGCAGGGCCAGCGTCGTTCGGCCCTCGCAGGGGTCACGCAGCAGCGCCGCTTCCAGCCCCCGCACGAGCAGGAACAGCAGCGCCCCCAGCCCCCACCCCAGCAGGAACGGCGGCAGCGGGGACGGGCGGGGGGCGGCGGGCGCAGGCGCGGTCATGCCCGCAGGCTAGCGCGGTGAGCCGGGGACAAAACGGGCGGGTGGGCGCGGCGCGGCCAGCAAAAACTCGCCCGGTGGGGCGGGGGCTCAGGGCTGTTCGGCGGGAGTATCGGCGCAGTTCGGGCACAGCCCCATGAACTCCAGCCGCACCTCGGTGACCCGGAAGCCCGCCGGCAGGGCCGCCACCGGGACGCAGGGCATCGCCTCCGCCTCCACATCGAAGATCGCGCCGCAGCCCCGGCAGACCGCGTGGTGGTGGTCCTCGCCCTCGCGGCGGTAGTCATAGCGGGTCGCCTGCCCCGCGCGCTCGATGGTCACGACCACGCCGTCACGCACCAGGGCGTCCAGGGTGCGGTACACGGTCCCCAGGCTCACGTTGGGCAGGCTTCCCCGCACCTGTCCGTGAATCCAGGCCGCGTCCGGGTGCTCCCGCGACGCGCGCAGCACCTCGATCACCGCCTGTCGCTGCCGGGTCTGCCGCACCATCGTCATGCCCCGAGGATAGCAAAAGGTCTGATGAAGGGCTGACGCGGGAGTCACGGTTGGGGGAGGCGGTGAGTGGGAAGTGGGCAGTGGTGAGTGGGTGGTGCATATGCAAGGCGGGTCTCTGGAGGGCACCCTTCATTTCCCACTCCCTACTCCCCACTGCCCACTGACAGGCGCGAAGCGCCTCCCTCCTTGCCCCCGTTCAGCCGATGGGCTAAAACACTGAACGTGCCCGCCCGCCTCCTGCCGCTGCTGACCGATGAGCCCCAGTCCGGGGACGCACTCGGCGCCCGGCTGGGGGTGAACCGCGTCACGGTGAACACGCTGGCGCGGCGGCTTGCGGAGGACGGCGTGCCCATCGTCGTCTCGCGGGGCGGGTACGCGCTGGCACCGGGCACGCCCGCTCCGGGGCTCGTGCCGGTCACAGGAGAGTTCGGGCGAGCCCTGCGCTACGCGGGCACGGTCGGCAGCACCCAGGACGAGGTGCGGGCCTGGGCGGACGATCCCCAGGACCCGGCTCCCCACGGCGCGGTCGTCGTCGCGGAGCGGCAGACCGCCGGGCGCGGGCGGCGCGGTCGGACGTGGGACACCACGCATGGCACCCTGGTCTTCAGCGTGCTGCTGCAAGGGCCGCTCGCCCTGCCCGACCTCGCCCTCATGCCGCTCGCCGCCGGGGTCGCCCTGCACGCCGCCTGCGGGGTCGGTGGCCTGAAGTGGCCCAACGACCTCCTCACCCCCGACGGCCGCAAGCTCGCGGGCATCCTCCTCGAAGCCGACCTGCGGGGGGAGGAGGCGCGGCGGGCGGTCCTCGGTCTCGGCGTGAATGTCAGCGCCGCGCCGGAGGGGGCCGCCCACCTCTCCGAGTTCCGGCCCGGCCTGACCCGCGCTGACCTCCTCGCCCGGATTCTGGCAGAGCTGGAACGCTGGCTTGCCGCCTCCCCGGAGGTCGTACTGGACGCCTGGCGCTGCTCAAGCGTCACCCTCGGGCGGGAGGTCCGCGTGACCACCCCGCGCGGCGACCTGACCGGCACGGCCCTCGACCTCGACCCCCAGGGCGGCCTCCTCATCCGCACCCCGGACGGCATCACCGTCACCGCCCACGCGGGCGACGTTCACCTCGTCGGCACCCTCGCCCCTTCACCCCGTCCCCAGGAGGACACCCCATGACCCAAGCTGCCCACCCCACCCTCGCCCGCACCCTGGCCCCCACGCCGGGCCTTCTCCGCGACGCCCTGCTCGTCCTCGGTGGCGCGGCCCTCGTCGCCCTCGTCGCGCAGGTCGAGATTCCGCTGAAGCCCGTGCCCGTCACCCTCCAGACGCTCGCCGTGCTGCTCGTCGGCGCCGCGCTGGGCTGGAAGCGGGGCGCGGCCAGCCTGACCACGTACCTGCTCGCGGGGGCCGCCGGGCTGCCCGTCTTCGCGGGCGGCAGCGCGGGCCTCGCCAAGTTCGCGGGCCCCACGGGCGGCTACCTGCTGAGCTACGTCTTCGCCGCCGCCGCCGTCGGCTGGCTGGTGCAACGGTACGCCCTGGACCGCAAGCCTGTGGGCGCCGCGCTCGCCATGCTGGTCGCCAGCGTGGTCATCTACGCCTTCGGCCTGACGTGGCTGGGAATGGTCACGGGCCTGAAGGGGCAGGTGCTCCTGAACGCGGGCCTGACACCCTTCCTGCTTGGGGACAGCCTGAAGATCGCCCTGGCCGCGCTGCTGCTGCCGGGGGCGTGGGCTTGGGCGAGGCGCAAATAAGGCAACGGAGGAGGAAAGGGGCGGGTATCCTGGGGAAGGATGCCCGCCAACCTAATGACTAACTGCAAGTGGGGGCTGATGAATGGAACGCGGCCTGCGCTCAAGTAGGCGAAGAGGGGGTGAAGTCCATTAAGAGTTCTCAATATCAATTCTTGGACTATAAGTCTTCACAGCATATCAATATGGGAAAGCAACCTCTGTTCACGCTGAGTATAGTGCAATTATATGTAAAATTGCCTGTATTCCACACAAATCAATTCCGGGACACACCTGATGATTAGTTTTTTCGTGGAGAAGTCTGTCACTGAGGACAACAATTTTTCCGAAATAAAGCCTTTTAGACGGCAAATTTTTAAGTGGGTTGGCAGTAAGCAGTTTTACGCTCACGAGATCGCCGGTCGTTTCGGTACATACACTGGTAAATATATCGAACCTTTCGTCGGTAGTGGGAGCATAGTGTCTACTTTGGCCCCAAGCTTTGCATTGGCGTCTGATACCAATCTCCCATTAATATCTATTTTTAGGAGTCTTTTGAGGAATAAGGCTACTATAGTAAAACATTACAAAGAAAATTACTTGCTTTACTGTCTTGACCGTGATCATTATTACTTGGTTAGGGATAGGTATAATAAGTCTGGTGATCCCCTAGACCTGCTCTTTCTATCACGCGCTTGCTACGGTGGTATTGTAAGATTTAGAAAATCCGACGGTCATATGACTACACCGCCAGGTAAACACAGTCTAATGTCTTTTGATGATCTTGATGAAATTTGTGACGAATGGCGTGCAAGACTAGTGGGCACGCATTTCGACCTGGCTGACTATCGAGAATCTTTTCATGAGGCAAAACGGGGCAACCTTATTTACTGTGACCCCCCCTATATAGCCTCTCAAGGAATATTATATGGTTCGCATGAGTTCAAATTTGAGGACTTATTAGTTGAAATCGAGAAAGCTAAATGGAGGGATGTTAGGGTTTTTTTGAGCATAGACAGCTTGGATAAACACCCGAGTATAAAATCTAATGCATCTGGTATATGGAGAATTGAGATAGGAACAGAGAGATTGAATAGGCTTCGTTCTAGGAAAACAACAAAAAGGGTAGAGTACCTGGTGAGGTTCTAATGATATTAGATAAGATACAAATAAATTCGTACCGCTCTATTATTGGCGTCACACTACACATTAGTCCGACTGGATTAACTACAGTTTGTGGTGTCAACAACGTTGGGAAGACTAATATTCTAAGGGCGATCAAAATGTTTTTTGATGCTAATTTGCAAGAGTTTGTGGCAGAGGATGACGTTCCATACCACATCGAGAGAGGGAGTAGGGGTGGCAATTATAAAGTTGATATAAAGGCCTTTTTTATTGATGGTCAAGACACTATAGAAATATCACAGAAATACATACCTCAGGCGCCTAATAGAGAAAGCAGCTTACATATTACTGGTGTTAAAACCTCCGGTAGTGGCTCCAGAAAGACTAAACATGTCCTTAGTGAAAAAGACTGCTTAGATGTAATATATAGTTTTAGAATTTATTTCATTGAGGCAAGTCGCACTGACCTAAATATGCTCGTTCAGGATATCTTTTTAGAGGAGTTGCTACCGGATATTGATAGAAAGAAGTCAAAACAAACACAAGGCTTGAGGGAGATAGAAACATTTATCAACACCTCGCAGCAAATACTTAAGGGGATTGAAAACGGTATAACGGAAAGTATAAAGCATTTCACAATGAACGTGGAAGGTGTTAGCTCTCAACAATGGGAGGCAAAGGTAGCCTTTCCGGAGTTTCTAAAAATAAGACAGGCAATTTCAAGGTTGGTTTCTTTAACCGTTAGTGATGCAAATGACAAGGAGCTAGAATTTAAAGGAAGCGGAGTTCAAAAAATAATTCTTCTGGCTATGATGCGTTATCTTTCGCAAAAAGAGGACGGCGGCATAATATGGTTGCTCGATGAGCCAGAAGCCTTCTTGCAGCCGTCTTTGCAAAAGGAGGTGTTCAAGCAACTCAGGACGCTCGGTTCGAGCTTTCCAATTGTCATCACAACTCACAGCCCACATTTCGTAGACATCAATGATCTGACAAACACCAATTTAGTTACCGCCAGGTATGAAACTAAAGTTTTTGAGAGAAAGAAAACTAGAAAATATATAGCAACACTTACGCAAATATCACCTTTGAAAGGATATGAAAAGATTGAGGCAATAAAGAATCAATTGGGAATCGAGAGAAGTGATGCCTGGGTCGTAGCACCATTTAATATTTTGGTAGAAGGAGAGGAAGATAAAAATTACCTGACGGCCATCTACAATAAGCTTGGAAAACATGTTCCGAACATATTGATAGCTGGAAGCGCGACTAAAATAAAAGGGTATGTTCAGTTCTTGCATGAATTTACCAAGGAAAACCCAACGCGACCAACAGTCTTGTGTCTGTTTGATCACGACAGCGCCGGAAGAGATAACTATAGGGATATTAGACCCGAAAAATATGTCAACATGAACGTGGTGAAGGAGTTTACTGTGAGGCAAGATAAATCACAGGGCAACAATCTTAATTATGAATTTGAGGATGCATTTCCTTCTGAAATATTGATAGAAGCGGTTAACTCGTTTCTAAAAATGAAACAGTACAAGAAAATACTATCCTCCTCCCTTACGCACAGATACTCGCAAGCGAATAACGACAAGCCTGTAATGGATATACTTAAGGATGCTGTTTATCAGAGGAATCAGGATAAACCAAGATTAAATCTACAGGATGACGGAGTGAAGAGATATGTAAACATATACATTTGCAGAAAATTGAATGAGATGTCGCAGGAGGAGTTTGAAAGTATGTTCGACCCTCAGTCTGGTCTGATCGCTTTAATTAATAATTTAGATAAGCACATGTCATAAAAATCAGTTGTACGGTCCTTGTTTGTTGTCATCAAAACTAACCCCCACCTTCACTCGGGTGGGGGCTTCTTCTTCGGGTGGGTTGTCGATGCGTCCCGTGTGGAGGCCCCACCCGAAGCGTGTGCCCAGTCTGCGGCGGGAGCGGGGACGGCGGCATCGGCCAAAAGGGGGAGGGGCGGGGTAGGGGAAATGGCGGGGGTCAAAGGTCGGAGTCGCGGAGCGTACCGCGCAGGCGCTCGGGGTTGAAGTCCTCGTCCTGCGGGGCGTCCTCGTAAAGGCCCAGGACACTCTCGCCCACCGTGTCCTGAATGCGTTCCAGCTTGAACTCCTCGTCACGGGGGACGTTTCTGAAAGTAGCCATCGCGCTCACAAAGGGCTTCCCCTCGGCATCCCTGCTCGTCTCGCACACTCTCCACACCGCCACGACCTCCCCGTCTGGAAGAGTAACGAACTGCTCCTGCCCGTTCAGAACTAGCCTGAGCAACTCGCCAAGTCGTGCCTGCGACTCGGCGTAGGGCCAGATGTGGGGCGTGGGCCTCATGGATTCACCTCATGCTTCAGATCGTGACGATATTCAGCGTCGGGAAGTCGCCAAAGTCGGCAACATTGAGGGTAAAGAGCCTGTCCGCGTGGTGCAGGGCGTGAGCACCGATCAGGAAATCGGGCAGGATGGGCTTGATCCCCCTTGGCCCGCCCGCACGCTTCCTGGCGTGATGATCCGCGTTGGCCCGCCCAGCTTCGGCCCAGGCATCTATGCTCATGGCGGGATCGAGCATGACCCCTGTGGCCTGGAGAAACGAGTCGATGAGTGAGCGGGGCGTGTTGTGGCGGGCGTGGAGCTCGGCATAGACCACGCCACCGATGACCAACGGTCCCTGGGCACGGAGCGTGGTGAGAAGCTGCGCCACGACGGTTGCCTTGATCGTGCTGTCGAGCAGTTCGCTGATGACGTTGGTATCGAGGGCCGTTTTCAAGGCTTACGGTCCTCGGTGGTGGCAAGGCTGAGAAGTTCACCCATCCGGGTGACGCGCGCACCGGGACCACTCCGCAAGATGCGCAGTTCTTCGTCGCTCATCCCCTCGTGTCGAGTCTCACGGATGAAGTCCTCGGTGGTGTACCCTTCGGGAAGTGGAGCAGCACCGACCCACGCCAGGAAGGGATTCTCCTCGTCCCTCTTCGGGCGAACGTGAACGCCCTGTTCGTCCATCACGAATTCGATCTCGTCCCCCTTGCCGACGCCCAACAGCTCGCGGACCTCGCGCGGCAGAACGACCTGCCCCTTGCTGCTGACCGTGGCCGTTTTGGTTCGCATGTCTCCCTCCTGGCTTACATCATAGCTACAAAGGTAAGACAAGGCATCGCATCCAACAGGAAACGCCCCCACCCATCTTCCGGGCAGGGGCGCTCTCCGTCTGCTCTACAGCCTTATTCCGCCACGGCGGGCACGCTCGTCACGGCGGCCACGTCGCCCGTGCGGCCTTCCTTGATGGCGGCCAGCACGCGGTCGCGGATTTCCTGCTCCATCTCGGGGCGCTCGGCGATGTAGGCGATGGCCTTTTCCTTGCCCTGGCCGATGCGCTCGTCGCCGTAAGAGTAGAAGCTCCCGGCCTTCTTGATGATGTCCATGTCGGCCGCGAGACCCACCAGGTCGGAGAGCTGGTCGAAGCCCTTGCCGTACATCAGGGTCAGCTCGACCTCCTTGAAGGGTGCGGCGACCTTGTTCTTGACGGTCTTGACCTTGACGGTGTTCGCCACCGCGTCGTTGCCGAGCTTGATGGGCTGGCCGATCTTGCGGACGTCCAACCGCACCGAGGAGTAGAACTTCAGCGCGCGGCCACCCGTGGTCGTCTCGGGGTTGCCGTACATCACGCCGATCTTCTCGCGCACCTGATTGATGAAGATGGCGGCGGTGCCCGTCTTCGACAGGATGGCGGTCAGCTTGCGGAGGGCCTGGCTCATCAGGCGGGCCTGGAGGCCGGGCAGCGAGTCGCCCATCTCGCCCTCGATCTCGGCGCGGGGGGTCAGCGCGGCGACCGAGTCGACCACGACCACGTCGATGGCGCCACTTCTGACGAGGAGTTCCATGATCTCCAGCGCCTGCTCGCCGTTGTCGGGCTGCGAGACGAGGAGTTCGTCGGTGTTCACCCCGAGGCTGCGGGCGTACACCGGGTCCAGGGCGTGTTCGGCGTCGATAAAGGCGCAGGTGCCGCCCGCCTTCTGCGCCTGGGCGATGATGCTCAGGGCCAGCGTCGTCTTGCCGCCCGACTCGGGGCCGTAAATCTCGGTGATGCGCCCGCGCGGAATGCCGCCCACGCCCAGCGCGAGGTCGAGGCTGAGGCTGCCGGTGGAGACGACCTGCACGTCCAGCTTGCTCTCGGCGCCCAGGCGCATGATCGAGCCCTTGCCGAACTGCTTCTCGATCTGGCTCATGGCCGTCTCGATGGCCTTGGTGCGTTCCTTGCTGTCGCTGGGCGTGCCCAAATCCTTGGTACTTTCCTTGCTCATGGCGTCTCCTCGGTGGGGGAAGTGGTCAGTGGTGAGTGGGGGGTGGTTGGGGGCACGGGCTCTTCGCTGGCTGCTCCCCTAAAGCGAAAGGTGCTCACGGTGTCGTAGATCGGGCCGGTCTTACGGAGGGTGCTGCGGATCAGCGCGGCGTTCCCCGCCTGCCAGCCGAGGTCGAAGGTGAGGGGCGAGAGCCGGGGCGCGGGGCCTTTTTTGCGCGCCAGCGTGACGTGCGCCTTGAAGGGGAGGTCGTCGGTTTCGAGCCCCAACTCCTTGATCCCCGCCCGCAACCCGGCGGCCAGTTCCGTCAGCCCCTCGGCCTCCACCTTCACGAACCAGACGCGGGGGCTGCCCTCGTTGGGGAAGTAGCCGGTGCCGCGCAGGCGGATGGGCGTCGGTGGGACGTCCTTCGTGAGCGCCGCCCCCAGCCGCTTGAGGTCGTCCACGCGCCCTTGCGGCACGGCGGGCAGGTAGGCGAGGGTGATGTGAAACTGGTCGGCGCGCACGGGGCGCCAGTTGCCGCGCAGTTGCTTCTGCGCCTCGGCCAGGGCGGCGGCCACGTCGCTCGGCACCTTGAGGGCGTAGAAGAGGCGGAGGGTGCGGTCCTGCTGGGAGGGCGCGGGGCGCGGGGTACGGCCGGTGGGGGAAGAGGTGACCTCCGGCGTCTCGATTTGAGGAGCCTCCTCCACAGGCGGCGCGGCGGGGCGGGGCGTCTTCCTGATCTTCGTGCGCGTCATGCCCCCACCTCGGCGGGACGCAGGGCGCGGTAGGCCAGGGCGAGGGCGGCGACGGCGGCGCGCTCGCGGATCTGGGCAGCGTCGCCGGGCCAGTTCAGGGCGGCGACCTTCTCCACGTCCCGGCTGCTCAGGGCCACGTAGGTCTGCCCGGCCCCCTCGCCGCTCGGGGTCGTCACGACGGCCAGCCCCACGTCCGCCCCGAGGTGTTCGCGCGCCCCCGCCGCGAGTTCGCGCGCCGCCGCCTCGCTCACCACGCCCTCGTCCCGCAGGGTGACGGGAGTGAGACCCAGGGTAATCAACCGCGCGTGGTTCTCCGTCACCGCCGCATCCAGAAAACCCGGCTCGTCGGCCAGGAGGAGGGACAGGGCACCCCCGCTCCCGGCCTCGACCACCCCGAGGGTGCGGCCCCCCAGCCTGCGGGTGACGGCCCCGGCGAGCGTGTCGCCGTCCTCCCCCCAGGTCCAGCGGGCGAGGGCGCCACGAACTGTTTCCAGCACGGGGGCGGCGAGGGTGCGGGCCTCCTGCTCGGTCGGGGCACTCGCCGCCACGCGCACGTCCACGCCCGTCTTGCGCGCGTAGGTGGCGACGCTGGGGTTGGCGGTCTTCGTCAGGTCGCCCAGCAGCTCCGCGATGTTGCTCTCGCCGATGCCCTGGGTGTGGATGGTGACGGCGAAGAGGGCCTGATCGGGCAACGGCAGGCGGGGCAGCACCTGCTCGCGCCACATGCGGTGCATCTCGCGCGGCGGTCCGGGCAGGGCGACAATAAATTTGCCGTTCGTCCGCACAAACCAGCCTGGCGCGGTGCCGACCGGGTTGGGCAGCGCCTCGGCGGAGGGAATCAGCCACGCCTGCTTGCGGTTGACCTGCGGCATGGTGCGGCCCCGCGAGGTGTAGAGCCCTTCCAGCCACGCGAGCAGGTCGGGGTCCTCCGCCGGCGTCTCGCCCAGCACCTCAGCAATCGCCTCGCGCGTCAGGTCGTCGTCGGTCGGCCCCAACCCCCCACCCACGATCACGAGGTCGGCGCGGGAGAGGGCCAGCCGGATGCCTTCCGACACCCGGTTCAGGTTGTCGCCCAGCACGGTCTTGCGGTGCAGGGTCACGCCGCGCGCCGCGAGTTCCCGCGCGAGAAAGGCAGCGTTGCTGTCGACGATCTCGCCGAACAGCAGCTCCGTTCCCACGCTGATAATTTCTGCTAGGGGCATAACAACCTCGCCTGAGTATAGGGGATAGCGAAACAGGATGCCAGGGGGAACACGCCAGAAGTGTACGTCCACGCCCGGTGCGGCGGGTGCCGTTCCCCGGTGGTCGCGGCGGGTGGTTTCCCTCACCCCGTGCCCCGAGCGGCCCCGGTACACTGGGTGGGTGAAGAGGTCTGCGGTGAGTGGTGAGTGGGCAGTGGTGAGTGGGCCGTGTTTCCTGTCTTGCCCACTGCCCACGGACCACCTCCCACTTCCCGCCCCGAAGGGGCGCCCATGAGCGCCATCTACCAGCGCGCCCGCCCCATCCGCTGGGACGAGGTGGTGGGCCAGGAACACGTCAAGGACGTGCTGCGCGCCGCGCTGGAGCAGGGGCGGGTGGGGCACGCCTACCTGTTCTCCGGGCCGCGCGGGGTGGGCAAGACGACCACCGCCCGCCTGATCGCCATGACGGCCAACTGCACCGGGCCGCTCCCCAAGCCCTGCGGCGAGTGCGAGAGCTGCCTGGCGGTGCGGACCGGCTCGCACCCCGACGTGCTGGAGATCGACGCGGCGAGCAACAATTCGGTAGACGACGTGCGCGACCTGCGCGAGAAGGTCGGGCTGGCGGCCATGCGTGGCGGCAAGAAGATCTACATCCTCGACGAGGCGCACATGATGAGCCGGGCGGCCTTCAACGCCCTGCTCAAGACGCTGGAGGAGCCGCCCCCCCACGTCATCTTCATCCTGGCGACGACCGAGCCGGAGAAGATCATCCCGACCATCCTCTCCCGCTGCCAGCACTACCGCTTCCGCCGCCTGACGCCCGAGGAGATCGCCGGGAAGCTGGCGGGCATTGCTCAGCGGGAGGGCGTCACTGCGGAGGCCGAGGCGCTCCACCTGATCGGTCGGCTGGCGGACGGGGCGATGCGCGACGGCGAGAGCCTGCTGGAGCGGATGCTCGCGGCGGGCACGGCGGTCACGCGGGCCGGGGTGGAGGAGGCGCTGGGATTGCCGCCGGGCGAGCGGGTGCGGACGGTGGCGGGGGCGCTCGTGCTGGGGGACGCGGGCACGGCGATCACCGGGGCCGCCGCCCTGTACCGCGAGGGCTTCGCGGCCCGCACGATTGTGGAGGGGCTGGTCGCCGCCTTCGCTGACGCCCTGCACGCCGAGCTGGGGCTGGAGGGCGAGGCGCTGGAGGGGGCGGACGTGCCCCGGCTCCTCAAACTCCAGGCGGCTCTCGACGAGCAGGAGGCCCGCTTCGCCCGCTCGGCGGACGGGCTGAGCCTGGAACTTGCCCTGACGCACGCGCTCCTCGCCGCCGATAGTGGGGGAGGGGCAGTGGCGAGTGTGGCGGCCCCGGCCAGCGTTCCCGCCGACGTGACCCAGCGGTTAAACCGGCTGGAGAAGGAACTGGCGAGCCTGCGTGCCAGCGGGGTGAGCGCCGCCCCGGCCCCAGTGGGCGACATCCCCGCCTTCGAGCCGGGGGGACGCCGCACTCCCGCCTCCGCCACTCCTGAGCCTGCGCCCACCCGCGCGGCTCAAGCTCCCGCCCCCGCTGCCCCGCCCCCCGTGCAGGGCAACTGGGCCGACGTGACCCGGCAGGCGAGCATGCAACTGCGCGCTTTCCTCAAGCCCGCCCGCATGCACGCCGAACCCGGCTACGTCAGTCTCGCGTACGACGAGAAGAGCGCCTTCCACGCCAAGCAGGTCGCCTCCAAGTTCGACGAGGTGGCGGCGCTCGTGCTCAAAGTCTTCGGTCCGGTGACCTTCGAGTTGATCGCGCCGGAGGGCGGCCGCCGGGTGAACCTGGGCGGGCGCGGCCCGGACGGTGGGGGGGGAGGAGGAAGCCCCGCACCTCCGCTGCCTTCTGACCCAGCACCCTCTCCGGCCCGTGCCCAGCAGGCGGTGGAAGTGCCCGCCTTCGACCCCACCCCTCGCCCCCGCACAGCGGGAGGCACGTCGCGCGGCCCGGCCTTTGAACCCCTGGAGCGAACGCCCGCCGACCGCCTCGCCCCGCCCCGGGCACAGGCCTCACAGGTTCAGCCCCGCGCCGCCACGGCGACCCTCGACACACCCGCGCCCCTGCGTCCCGCCCCACCCCCCAGCCCGGACGACGTGGCCCCCGCCCCCCTGCCCGAAGCGGGCGCGGCCCCCTGGGAGGACCACGCGGCGGACCCGCCCCCCCCACCCGCCGACGCGCAGGCGGGGGACCGTGTTCCTCCCCCCGGCGCGTCGCGGGACCCCTACATCGTCGAGGCCATCACCGAGGAGCCCGCCTGGGGCGACATCGGCGGCGCGGTGGAAGGCCCACCCCCGACGTTGGAGGACGCCCCCTTCGCGGACGTGGTGCCTGCCCGGCCCAGCCCGCCTCCCCGGGCGCAGACCCGCCCTACGAGCCAGGCCGCTGCGTCCGCCCCCAACCGACCCGGTGACATCCGCGCCCACCCCATGTACGAGGAGATCAAGAGCCGCTTCTCGGGCCGCGTGCGCGAGATCGGCAAGAACCGAAACTCCCACCCGGCCACCGCTGCCGCCGAAGGGGATGAGGGGGAGGACGAGGGGGCGTAAGCCTGGGCAAGACGGCCTGCCTCCTCTTCTGTCCGCGCCGCAGGGCGTGCCTGTTCACCCCCACCCGGCCTCCCCCCTCAAGGGGAGGGGCTTTTGGTGCTGTTGCCGATCTCGTTTGACCGCTTGAAGGGCTTCGGGGCCTCGTCCCCGCCCCCGATACGTGAACCCGGGCGCTTCACGTTCTCCCCCCGCCGCTGCGCTACCCTGCCTCCAGACCGTGAAGACCTCCTCCCTCCCGCGCCTCGTCACGCTGCTGGCCCCCACCCTCTCGGTCCTGGCGCTCGCTTCCCTGGCAGCGGCAGAGGCCCCGGTGACGACTCCGGCCACCCCCGCCCCGGCGGCTCCGGCTGTGCCGTCTCCAGCCGTCCCATCCACGACGGCGCCCGTCACCGCAGCGCCGGTCACGGGAGCTCCTCCTGCGGTTCCTGTCCCGGTGCCTACCCCGCCCATCAGCACCCTGCGCGGGCTGTGGGTGGACGCCTTCGGGCCGGGGCTCAAGACGCGCGCCCAGGTGGCCCAGGTCGTCGAGGAGGCCGCCGCGCTGGGGGTGAACACGCTGTTCGTGCAGGCGATTCGCCGGGGGGACTGCCTGTGCCTGCATTCCAGCCTGCCGCCGGTCACCGACGCCGACTTCGAGAAGAACTTCGATCCCCTGACCATCGTGACCCGGCTGGCGCACGCCCGGGGAATGCGCGTGATCGCCTGGGTGAGCGTGACGGGCGCGGTCAATGCCAAGGTGCCGAACAAGAACCCCCTGCACGTCGCCCGGCTGCACGGGCCGAACGCGGGCGCGGCGTCGTGGCTCTCGCGCCGCCCGGACGGCTCCTGGCAGGAGGGCCTGGACGGCTGGCTCGACCCCGCCATTCCCGCCGCCGCCGACTTCATGGTGGAGGGGGTGGTCAGCCTGGTGCGGAACTACCCGGTGGACGGTATCCAGCTCGACCGCATCCGCTACCCCGACGGGGGAGGGTGGGGCTACGACCCCAAGACGCTGGCCCGCTACCGCGCCGAGACGGGAACGCGGGGCACGCCCGCCCCCTCTGACCCGCGCTGGCAGGACTGGAAGCGCGAGCAGGTGACGGCCCTGGTGCGCCGCGTCGCGCTGGAGGTCAAGGCCCTGCGCCCGACCGCCTGGGTGAGCGCGGCGACGATCACCTATGGCCCCCCGCCCGCGCCCGGTGACCTGGCGGCCTTTCACAAGACCCGCACCTACGCCGACGTGCTTCAGGACTGGCCGACCTGGATGCGAGACGGCCTGCTCGACCTCAACGTGCTCATGAACTACAAGCGCGACGCGGTGGGCGACCAGGGGAGCTGGCTGGACGGCTGGAACGCCTTTGCCGCCAGCGTGCGCGGCAACGCGGAGGTCGCGGGGGGCACCGCCCTGTACCTCAACTCGCCCGCCGTGACCGCCTCGCAGGCGACCCGCACGGTGGCGTCGGGCCTGGGCTGGGTGGGGTACTCGTACCGCACGCCCACCCTGGACGTGTACGGCACCCGCCAGACGACGGGCGAGGGGCTCAGCGCCATCCGCACCGTTCTGAAGGCCCCCGGCGGTGCCCTTGCCACGCCGATGTCCTGGACTGGGCAACCGCGCAACATGCACGGCCTGCTGGGGCGCGTGGTGGGCACGGCCACACCTGGGGGCCGGACGGTAGAGGCCCTGCGGGACGGGCAGGTCATCGCCCGCACCGTGACAGACGGCGGCGGCCACTATGGGTTCCTGAACCTCGCCCCCGGTCCGGTCGAGGTGCGCGTCAGCGGCCAGCGCTGGGCCGAGCCCGTGCCGGAGGTGGGCGTGATCCGCTACCCCGACCTGCTCGTGCGGGACGTGGCGCCCGTGCCAGCGGCGAGCGGAAAGCCGTAAGGCCCGCGTCACTCGCTACACTCCCCCCATGACCTCCCCCGTTTCCGAAGGCATTCCCCCCTATGAGTTCCGGCAGACGCTGGGGCGCTTCGCGAGCGGCGTGACGGTGATTACGGCCACGGACGGCGAGGCGCGGCGGGGGATGACCGCGAACGCGTTCGTCTCGGTCAGCCTCACGCCGCCGCTGATCCTGGTGAGCGTGGACCACCGCGCCCAGATGCACGCGCTGCTCTCGCGGGAGGACGTGACGCGCTTCGGCGTCAGCATCCTGAGCAGCACCCAGCGCTACCTCAGCGAACACTTCGCCGGAAAGCCCGGCCCCGAGGAGGCGGTGCCTTGGTTTCTCCACGAGGGCCTGCCCCTGATCGGCGGCAGCGTGGCGCAACTCGTCTGCCGCAAGCAGGAGGCGATCGAGGCGGGCGACCAC
Source organism: Deinococcus aerius (assembly GCF_002897375.1). Taxonomy (NCBI): domain Bacteria; kingdom Thermotogati; phylum Deinococcota; class Deinococci; order Deinococcales; family Deinococcaceae; genus Deinococcus; species Deinococcus aerius. The sequence continues at coordinate 70,091 of NZ_BFAG01000011.1, forward strand.
ACCCTCTACCTGGGCTTCGTCGAGTACGCCCGCTACACCGACGACGACCCGCTGCTGTACTTTCGCGGCCAGTACCACGAGCTGGGGTGAGGTGGAGACGGCCCGGGAGCGAAGGCTTGAGCGTCCACGAGCCCCCGGCCCTCCGCCTTCTGCATAATCCCCCCGTGCCCTCCTCCCTCCTGCAACTCCTCATCGCGCTCGTCCTGGTCGGCCTGACGTTCCTGGTAGCGTACCCGCTTAACGTCGGGAGCGGGCGCAGTGTGGATGCACTCGACGCCTTTCTGCTCGTGTTCGCGCTCGTGAACCTGCGGCTGGGCTGGGCGGCGGCGAATGGGATGAATGGAGGCCGCGCGCCCGCCTGGTTCGTGGTGCTGGGGCTGCTAACGGCGGCGCTGATCACCTGGGCAATGATTCGCGCGCTGACACCGCGCTGAGGGTAGTCCTGTCGGGGGACGCGTCGGGAAGCGTGCCGTCGAGTTGCTGGGCCGCTCGTTCCAGCGCCGCGTAGGCCCCGTTCCGGGTTCGCAGGATGGCGGGAGGACCGTCCTCGACCACCCGTCCCCCCTCGATGACGATGACGCGGTCGGCCCCCCGCGCCAGGCTGAGGCGGTGCGTCACGATCAGGGCGGTGCGCCCGCGCATGAGGTCGTCCAGGGCGGCGACCACCAGCGCCTCGCTCTCGGCGTCCACGGCGCTCGTCGGCTCGTCGAGGAGCAGGACGGCGGGCCGGGCCAGCAGCGTCCGGGCGATGGCGAGGCGTTGGCGCTGTCCGCCGGAGAGCCGCACGCCGCGCTCGCCCACCACGGTCTTCAGCCCCTGTGGCAGAGCCCGCACGAAGTCGAGGGCGTGGGCGGCACGCAGGGCGTCCTCGACCTCCTCCGACGTGGCCTCAGGCCGGGCGTAGCGCACGTTCTCCAGCACCGTGTCGTGGAAGAGGAAGGTGTCCTGCGGCATAGTGATGGCGCAGGTCCGCAGGCTCTCCAACGTCACGTCGCGCACGTCCACCCCGTCAATCAGGACCCGGCCCGAGAGGGGGTCGTACCCCCGAGTGACGAGGCTGAGCAGGGTGCTCTTGCCCGCGCCCGACTCGCCCAGGATCGCCACTCGCTCCCCGGCGGGAATGGTCAGCGTCACGTCCTCCAGCACGGGCCGGGCCGGGTCGTAGCCGAAGGTCACGGCCTCGAAGCGCACCTCGCCGCCTACAGGTTTGGGGAGGGGCTGCGCGCCGGGCCGCTCGGTGACGCTGACCGGGGCGTCCAACACCTCGAAGACCCGGCGCCCGCTCGCCTCCGCCCGCTGGAGCAGGTCGCCGATATTCACGAGGTCGTCGATGGGGCCGTAGAAGTAGCGCCCGTAGCCCCGGTACGCGAGCAGCCCGCCCAGCGTGAAGTGCCCCGCCAGGATGAACAGCACTCCGCCCCCCAGCATGATCACGTTGCCGAAGTTCGCCACGAAGCGCGCCAGGGGAAAGGCCCGGTTCCGCAGGGCGACCGCCCGCACCTGCACGTCGTACAGCTCGCGCCCCAGGGCCTCCACCCGCCGCAGCTCGGCCCCCTCCCGCGCGAAGCCCTGCACCACCCGAATCCCGGCCAACCGGTCGGTGATCAGGGCGCTGAGGTCGCCCAGCCGCGTCCGCGCCGCCCGGTAGGCGGGCCGCACCGTCTTCGCGTAGCGCGAGAGCATCAGCCCGACCGCGAGCATGGGCAGGATGACGAGCACGCCCAGCAGGGGTTGCAGCGCGATGAAGATGGCCGCGACCCCGATCAATCGCAGGGCATTCGCCAGCACCGCGTCCGTCCCGCGCACGAGCACGTCCTGAAGGCCGTCCACGTCGCCCGTCACCCGCGCGATCAGGTCCCCGGTGCGCTGCGCCTCGAAGTACGCCGCCGACTGCCCCTGGAGCTTGCGGTACACGGCAAGCCGCAGGTCAAGCGTGAGCTGCTGCCCCGCCCGCTCCAGCAGCAGGCCCCGCCACGCGGAGAGGAGTTGCTGGAGCCCGAACACGCCCACCAGCAGCGCGAGTTGCCAGGCAATGTAGGTAAAATCCCGCGCAGGCAATCCCTGATCCACCACCTTGATCCACACCAGCGGCGGGTACAGCTCGGCGGCCACACTGCCCACCAGCAACGCCAGCCCGAGCGCGACGGTACGCCGGTAGGGGACGAGCAGGCCGTAGAGGCGGCGGGTCACGCCGGGCGAGGAGGACGGGGCGGCCTTCACCCGGGCAGGCTACCCCTCCTGCCCCCATCCAGAGAGGGGGCGAGCGCCCTATCCTGCCCGCATGACCGGTTCCCCTACCGCCCCCGATGAGCGCATTCCCGTCGTCGTGATCGGCGGCTTCCTGGGGGCGGGCAAGACCACGCTCGTCAACCACCTGATCCGCTCGCTGCCCCACAAACTCGGCGTGATCGTGAACGAGTTCGGGGCGACGGGCGTGGACGGGGGCCTGATCGAGCGGCTTCAGGACGACGTGACCGAACTTACGGCGGGGTGCCTGTGCTGCACCGGACGGGACGACCTGCTGCGCGCCCTGGTCACCATCGCCCTGCGCGAGCAGAAGCCCGACGCCGTCCTCGTCGAACTCAGCGGGGTGGCCGACCCGACGCCCGTGCTCACCACGCTGCTGGAACGCTCGGTGCGGGCAGCCTTCCGGGTGACCACCCTCGTCGCGGTGGTGGATGCCCGGCACGCCCTCCAGACCCTGCAAGACCATCCCGAGGCCGCGCGGCAGCTCGCCTACGCGAACGTGATCGTGCTGAACAAGACCGACCTCGCCGACCCGGCGCTGCTCGACCACGCGGAGGGGGTGCTGCGCGGCGTGAATCCCCTCGCGCGGACCGTGCGGGTGGAGCGCGGGCAGGTGGACGCCCAGGCCCTCCTCGCCCGCGACGACTTCGATCCGCGCGTGCTGGAGGACGCGGGGCCGGTGCGGCACACGCCGGGGCTGACCTCCTTCACCCTGCGCGCGGGCTCGCCCCTCGACCCCTACCGCTGGCAGCGTTTCATGACCGACTTCATCCTCTCGCGCCCCGCCGAGGTGCTGCGGGTCAAGGGCTTCCTGAGCCTGCACGGCTACCCCCAGCGCATCCTCTTCCAGGCCGTGCGCGACCTCTTCACCGCCGATGCCTGGGACGAGGCGGACGGGAGGACCGAACTGGTCTTTATCGGGCGGGGCCTGGACCGGGCGGAGTACGCGGAGGCGTTCGCCGAGTGCGGGGTGGAAGTGGCGACTTGAGGAGGCGGGTATCCTCCCCCCATGACCCTGCACCCCGACCTGAACCTGCCCTCGCCCGACGAACTGGGCACGCTGACCCCCGAGGAACTCGCCGCGCGCCTGCACGGCCTTTCGGGAACGTTGGGCACGAGGCTGGGCATCGAACTCCTCACGGCAACCCGGGAGCGCCTGACGGCCCGAATGCCCGTGGAGGGCAACCGCCAGCCCGCCGGAAGGCTCCACGGCGGCGCGAGCCTCGCCCTGGCGGAGGAACTGGCGAGCATCGGCACCTGGCTCAACCTGGACGTGCGCCGTCAGGTCGGCGTGGGTGTGGACGTGAATGGGACGCATGTGCGCGGGGTGACGAACGGCTGGGTGAGTGCCGAGGCCACTCTCGCCTACCGGGGCCGCAGCGTGATGGTCTGGACGGTCGAGGTCCGCGACGAGCGGGGCCGGACGACGACGATGGCCCGGTGTACCTGCAACGTGATCAGTCACGGGGGATAGGGGCGAAAGGCAGAAAGCAGCAGGCTGGAGCGAACCCCGGCCTGCTGCTTTCCGCCTTCGACCTTCCGGGCCTCGCCTACCGCTCCAGCGCCCGCGTGAAGCTCCGCTCCGCCCGCGCCTTCATCTCCGTCACGGCGGTCCAGTCGGGGGCCGAGCGGGAGCAGGCCTGGAGGCAAACCGTTTCGGGATCGAGCGTCGTCGGCTGGGCGGGAGCGCCCGCGTCCGCGCAGAAGCCCGCCACCTTGGGGTCGTAGGCGACGCCCAGGAAGGGCACCCCGGCGGCGGCGGCGAGGATCACCGCGTGCAGCCGCACCCCGACCACGAAACCCGCCCCCGCGATGGCGTCCAGGGCGACCTGCGGGTCCCGGGTGCTCAGCACGTCGTCCGCCCCCAGACTGTGCGCCGCCTCGTCGTCATGGTCGGGCATGAAGCTCAGGGCGGTGACGCGGCGGCCCCGCTCACGCAGCCGCTCGGTGACCGTCCTCAGGCCCTCGGTCGCGTCCGTCACGTCCCCGCGCGGCGCCACGATCACCCGGTCCGGGTCGCGCGTGAGATTCGGAGTGGGGGAGAGGAGCAGCGCCGGATCACCGCCGAGTTCCCCCTCGATCCCCAGTCCCCGCAGGGTGTCGAGGCTGCCCCGGTCACGCACGATCACCCGCACGCCCTTCAGGGCCGCCGCTACCCGCCGCCCCCCCTCCTCGCTGAGGGGACCGACACTCTGGTTGAACACGACCACGCGCTTACCCAGCAGCCGCGCCGCCCGGATCACGCCCAGGTAGTAGGTGAGGGTGCGCGCACTCGTCCGGTCCTGGAGCAGGCCGCCCCCGCCCGACAGCACGACCTGCGAGCGGGCGAGCGCCCCGAGGAGCGCCCCGGGCCGCATCCGCGCAGCGCTCTCGCAGCCGTAGGCGCGGGCGGTCTCCTCGGGCGTATTGGAGAGGAGCAGCGGCGTGGCGCCCTGTTTCTTCAATTCGCGCGTGATCGCCAGCGCGATGGCCTCGTCCCCCGTGTTGCCGAAGCCGTAGTAGCCGCTGACAGCGACCCTCACACGGCCTCCGCAACGGTTCGCATCCGTTTACCAGACGGAGCTTGTCTCACGCCTGCACCTCGCGCTCGCGGACGGGGCGGCGGGTGCCGTAGGTCGTCCACAGGCGCAGGGCGTAGTTCAGCACCGGAATGGCGATCAGGCCGATCAACAAGCCCACCCCCAGCCCGATGAAGCAGCGGGCCGCGCTGATCAGCAGCGGGGTGTGGAAGTGCGAGAAGGTGTTCAGGATGCTGGCCTGCCCGATCACCCCACCCAGGATGAGGAGGAGGCTGAAGTAGCCCGGCAGCACGCCGCTCAGGCCGACGATAGCGAGCGGGTGCCCGGCGAGTTCCTTGAAGCGGGGGCGGATGATCGTGTCCTGGAGGTCCTGCCGCACCTGCGCCTCGGTGCTGCTGACGCCCACCGAGCTGGTGTTGCCCCGCCGCAGGAACACGAGCGCGAAGACGGCCAGGCCCAGCGCCATCACCGCGATGTCGCCCAGCCGCAGCGGCGTGTTGTAGAGGTCGCGCGCCGTCTGGCGGATGTCCTGGCGCGGCAGGAAGCTCAGGCCCACGAACACCAGCGGCACGAGCAGCGTAAGACCCACGCCCCGGAAGGGCTCCAGCCCCAGCACGCTCTCCCGGTTGGCCCCCAGCCCCGAGACGAACAGCACGCCGACCAGCGAGAGGCCCGTCGCCAGGAACCAGTCAGTGACCCGGGAGCGCCGCAGCACCAGTCCCAGCGCGGGGAAGGTAATCGCGGCGATCAAGGCGGCGCTCTCGAAAGGCCGCCCCCCGTTGAGCCCCACGGCGGCCAGCCCCGCCAGCCCCGCCACCACCAGCCCCAGCCGGGCCAGCGGGAAGCTCAGGCCCAGCAGGACGAGCGCGGCGAGCGGCCCGAAAATGCTCAGAACGCGCAGCGTGTCGTTGGGCTGGAAGGGCCGGATGACCGGGTTGCCAACCTTCACGCCGGAACGGTTGAGCAGTTCAGAGGTGCGCCGCAGAAACTGCTCGGTCTCGTACACCGTCGGGAAGGGGCGCAGGTACAGGAGCCGCTGGCCGCGCTCGCGGGCCGCCAGGGCGTACTTGCTCGCGGTCGCCTCCGGCCCGATGCGGTTTTGCCAGCTCGGGTTGAGGGCGAACATCCGCGCGCCGCCGTGCGTCTCGACCAGCGTGTCCAGGCCGAGCTGCTCCGAACTCTCAATGATCGCGGGCAGCCGGGTTCCCAGCCGCTCATCGATCTTCGCCAGCCGCTCGGGTGTCCGGGCGCCGATCACCTCGTCGCCGGTAAAGGCCACGAAGGGTACGTCCGGCCAGTCGGCCCCCGGCTCGCGCAGCGCCTCGTCGTCGTAGGGGCGGTAGACGATCACCATGCCCTGCGCCTTGAGGCTGTTGAGGATGTCCTGCGGAGGCCCGGCGGGCAGGAAATCGGGGTCAGTCGGCCAGCCCACCCACTTCTGCCCGGCGATCGTGACCTCGCGGGTGGGGATGGTGTAGCGCTGCGGCAGGGCCTCGGCCACCCCCGGCTTGAGGGAGCGCAGGTACACCCACTGCGGGTTGGCGCCCGAGCCGGGGTTCTCGGCGGCCAGGTCGGCCCCCCGCTTCTCGTAGATGTCGCCGCGCTGCACCAGGTTGCCGATCACGTCGTCGTACACCGCCGCGCCGTTCACGCCGAGCGCCTTATAGCGGTCGAGGAGCTGTTGCGGGGTCAGGCCCACCCGCTGCGCCTGCACGGCCATCGCGGGGTAGTCCATCACGAGCGCGACCGTCTTCTGCGCCTGCTCGAACTGAACGCGCTGCCACGCGAGCACGAGCGCCGGGATCAGCGAGAGCAGGATCACCGCGAGCAGCGGCGCGGCCAGGCGGGAGCGGGTGGGTGGCGGCGCGGGAGTCGCGGGGGCCACGAGCGGGCCGGGGGAGGTCCGGGCGGACAGGGGCGGGCGGGTCGGGTTCGGGTCGGTCACGGGAGCCATCCTAGAAGGGGGAGGGGGCCTGGGGGGAGGAGGAGCGGGGCCAGCCTGCCCGGGAGGCGCGGGGCCGTCATCCGCCGAAAGGGGGAGGGCTCAGATCGTCGTGCGGATGCGGGCGGCGAGCATGTCCAGCGCGGGCTCGTTCATGCCGCCGTGGGGGATGATCACGTCCGCGTAGCGCTTGGTGGGCTCGACAAACGAGAGGTGCATGGGCCGCACGAACTCCAGGTACTGGTGAATCACGCTCTCCGGCGTGCGGCCCCGCTCCTGCGTGTCCCGCAGCAGGCGGCGGATGAAGCGCACGTCGGCGTCGGCGTCCACGAAGACCTTGAGGTGCATCCGCTCGCGCAGCTCGGGATCGTACAGGGCGAAGAACCCCTCCAGCACCACGACGGGCGCGGGGAGCACCCGGGTGGTCTGGGCCGAGCGGGTGTGCTGGGTGAAGTCGTACTCCGGCATCTCGATGGGCACGCCCGAGAGCAGCGCGTCCAGTTGCTCGCGCAGCAGCGCCCAGTCGAAGGCCGCCGGGTGGTCGTAGTTCGTCCCCAGCCGAGCCTCGAAGGGAATGTCGTCCTGCGCCCGGTAGTAGTTGTCCTGACTCAGGACCGCCACCCCCTGCGCCCCCACCGTCTCGATCACCCGCCGGGTCACGGTCGTCTTGCCGCTTCCCGAGCCGCCCGCCACGCCGATGACGAAGGGGGAGGTCACGCGCGACCCCGGCGCGGGAAGTGGGAAGTGGGGAGTGGGGAGTGGGAACAGAACGGCGACCGACTCACTGACCCCCTCACGCGCTCCTCCCTTGCAGCGCCGCCCCGGTCCCCAGGCTTCCGATCAGGTCGATCCTGCGCTCGGCCATGCGGCGGGCGACCACGTGGGGGGCCTTGCCGTACTGCTCGGCGACCGAGGCGACGCGCGAGACGGTGGCGTACACCCGCTCGGCGGCCTGCTCGGGGGTCAGCGAGGTGGCGGCGGCGATCAGGCCCGCCGCGTTGATGGCGAAGTCGGGCATGTACATGATCCCGGCCTCCTTCACGGCGGCCTCGCCCCGGCGGGAGAGGGGGTGGTGCTCGCCCCCCGCGATCAGGCGGCACTGCAGGCGGGGCACGTCCGTGCTGCGGACGGAGTGCCCGTACCCGCACGGCGAGAGGATGTCGCAGGGCACGTCCAGCAGTTCGTTCGCCCCCACGACCGTGATCCCGTCGAGGTCGTCGGCGAGTTCCTGGGCCCGCTCCAGCCGGTGGTCCGCCACGGTGAGCCGTGCCCCCTCGCGGTGCAGGTGCCCGGCCAGGGTGCGGCCCACCGCGCCCACCCCCAGGATCGCCACCCGCACCCCGCGCATGCTCTCGCTGCCCAGCGCGTAGCGGGCGGCGGCCTTCATGCCGCGGTACACGCCGTAGCCCGTCACGGCGCTCGTGTCGGTGTTCACGCCCAGCGTGGCAGGCGTCTCCTGCGCCACAAAGGCGATGTCCGAGCCCGTCACGCCGATGTCCTCGGTGAGGACGACCTGGGACTCCAGCGCGCGCACCTTGCGGCCCAGCGCCCGGAAGAGGGCCTCGCGGGCGTGGGGGTCTTCGACCCCCGCCTCCGGCATCAGCAGGACGCAGGCGCCGCCCCCGTAGTTCAGGCCCGCCAGCGCGGCCTTGAGGGTCAGGCTCTCGCTGAGGGCCAGGGCGCCCCGGATCGCGTTTTCCTCGTCCAGCGGGCGCAGCCGGACCCCCGCGATGGCCGGACCCAGCACCGTGGAATGCACCGCGAGCGCCGCCTTCAGCCCGCTGGGGGCGTGGTGGAGTAAGGTCAGGGCCTCGTGCCCGCGCGACTGGATCTCCTCGAATATCTGCATTCAGAACTCCCTGCCGGGCGCCCACCCGCACGGGCAGCGCGGCAACTCCCCGAGCGTAGCATCTGGCGGGGAGCGGTTAGGGAAGCAGGTCAGATTCTGCCCGCCCCTCTGAAAGAAGCCTGTCAGGGCCGAGGCGGCACTCTGACACCCATGCGACAGCGCACCGGCCACAGACGGACCCAGCCGTCCGGCGGCGACCAGGCCCCGACCAGGGGCGCGCAAAGGGGGACATGAATGGAACGGATTGCTCCGCTCGCCAAGATTCTGGCGGAAGCGAACGGTATTGACTGGCGGAACCTGCACGGCAGCGGCGAGGGCGGCCTCATCGTCGAGGGGGACATCCTGAGCTACCTCTCGCGCATCATGAGCGGTGAGGAAGAGCCCCCGGCCACCCCGGTGGACGCGCCCCCGCCCGAGTGGAACGGCACCGAGTTGCCCCCGGGCGGCGGCCTGCTCGCCCCCGGCATGCCCTCCATGGACATGCTGAGCAGCGCGGGCGTGGACTCCGACCTCGCCGCCCTCGTCGGGCAGCCGCAGGCCGCCGCGCCCGCCCCCGTCACCCTGGAGGAGGAGGCCCTGGAGTTCGAACTGGAGGAGGACGAGCAGCCCCTGCCCGCCCCCCAGCCGGAGCGCCGACCCGTGGAGGTCGCGGCCTTCGCGGCGCCCGCCTTCAAAGAGGTGGCCCCGGTTCCTGCCCCCGCGCCGGAGTTCGTGCCCCCCGCCCCGGTCCTGGGCCGCGAGCGGCCATCCGCTCCCGCTCCCCTGGACCACACCCCCGGCCTGGCTGCTGTAGCCCAGCCCGAGCCCGTCGCGGCCCGCGCCGAGCCCACCCCACCCCCGGCGGCCCCCGCGGGTGGCCTGCGCGGCGGCCTGGGCGGCCTGCTCTCGCGCCTGTACCAGCAGCCCGCGCCCACTCCTGCGGCTCCCCCCGCCCAGCCCACCCCGGCGCCCGTGGTGCCCGAGGTCCCGGCTGCCGCCGCCGAACCCGTCCCCGCCCCCCAGCTTCCCGTGGCCGCGGCTCCTGTGGTCGAGGCTCCCGTGGTGGAGGTCCCCGCCCCGGCCCCCGAACTCCAGCCCGAGGTCCACGACGTGGCCGAGGTGGAGCCCGAGGAGATCGTCGCGCTGGCTCCCGAAATGCCCGCGGTTCCGGCGGTGGAGGAGCAGCCCGAGGTCCGGGTGGCGGAGCCCGAGGCCGTGCTTCCCGAACCCGCCGAGCTGCCCGTCCCCGAGGCGGCCCGTCCCCGCCAGGCCGTGTCGTTCGGCATCTACCTGCGCCGCGACGCCAACCTGGCCCCCGCCGCCGAGCTGCGCCGTCAGCTCAGCGCGGCGCTCGGGCAGGACGTGCCCCTCGCGCTGCTGGTGGCCCGCGCCGCCGCCCGCCACGCCGAGAGCCTGGGCCTGAACACGGTGGCCGTGCATGACCTTGGCGGCGGACAGGCCCGCCCCGTGCAGCCCGGCAGCCTGCGCGACGCCCTCGCCGCCCTGGGCACCGAGCGCGGCGGCACGCCCGACCTGCTCGTGATTGACGCCGGTGCCCTCGACCTGGACGACCTGCACCTGGGGCACACCGTGACCCTCAGCGTGGGCCGCGTGCAGGACGGTCGCGCGGCGCTGACCCTCAACGGCGACGTGGACGCGGCCAAGGCAGCGCGGTTCCTGGCGAGCGTGGCCACGACACTGGAAGAGCCGATCATCCTGGTGATCTAAAAGCGGCTCGCTTTCAGCGGTCAGCGATCAGCCCTCCGGCTGGTTGCTGACCGCTTTCTGGACAGGGACAGGCCGCCCGCCCACCCCGCCGGGTTACACTCAGGCACGGTGCCGCGCGCCGTGCTTTTTTTTGCCCCGGTCGGGCGCAAGGGAGCCAGTCTGGGCGCGCGGCGGGAGGCCTCGGATGCCTGGAATTGCAATTATCGGCGCGCAGTGGGGGGACGAGGGCAAGGGGAAGATCACTGACTTCCTGGCCCCGCAGGCGAACTACGTGGTGCGCTATCAGGGCGGCGCGAACGCCGGGCACACCGTCACTGCGAAGGGCCAGACCTTCAAGCTCAACCTGCTGCCCAGCGGGGTGCTGCACGAGGGTACGGTCAGCGTCCTGGGTGACGGCATGGTGATCGACCCCGAGAAGTTCCTCGCCGAGCGCCAGAACCTGCTCGACGGCGGACTGAGCCCCGAACTGCGGATCAGCGACCGGGCGCACCTCGTCCTGCCGCACCACAAGTACGTGGACGGGCGCAAGGATTTTGTCGGGACGACCGGGCGCGGCATCGGCCCCGCCTACGCCGACCGGGCGCGGCGGGTCGGCATCCGCTTCGGGGACCTGGCGGACGACGCGGTGCTGCGCGAGCGGGTGGAGCGCCTACTGGAGGCCAAGCCCAACTCCACCCGGGACGCGGGCTGGACGACCGTGGCGGACGCGCTGGGCTACCTGCTTCCCATCCGCGACGCGCTGCTGCCCTTCGTGCGGGACACGGGCGCGGAGCTGCGGCAGGCGATCAAGGACGGCGAGAACGTCCTGTTCGAGGGCGCGCAGGCCACCCTCCTCGACCTGAATTACGGCACCTACCCCTTCGTGACGAGCAGCCATCCCACCGTCGGCGGCATCCTCGTCGGCGCGGGCGTGAACCATAAGGCGGTCGGCCAAGTGTACGGCGTGGCGAAAGCGTTCAACACCCGCGTCGGCCACGGCCCCTTCCCCACGGAGGTGTTCGGCGAGATGGAGACCCGGCTGCGCGGCGACGGCTCCAACCCCTGGGACGAGTTCGGCACGACGACGGGGCGCGCCCGCCGGGTGGGCTGGCTCGACCTCCAGCTCCTGCGCTACGCGGTGGACGTGAACGGCTTCGACGGCCTGGTGATCAACAAGATGGATATCCTCGCGGGCCTCGACACGGTCAAGGTTTGCGTGGAGTACGGCCCCGGGGGCCAGCCCGTTTACCGCGAGCTGCCCGGGTGGGCCACTACGGACGGGGTGCGGAGCCGCACTGACCTCCCCAAAGAAGCCCAGGCGTACCTCGACCTGATCGAGGAGACGGTGAACTGCCCGGTCGTGATCTTCTCGTGCGGCCCCGCCCGCGAGCAGACGTACGGCGAGGTCCGCTGGGGGTGAGGGGCAGCCAGCCTGACGGCTGAAAGCTTTCCCTACAGTCCCCCCTCCCGCCCGGGCCTACACTCGGGCTTATTCACTCGCGCCGCCCCCCGGCGCGGGAAGGAGAGCCCTACCTTGACCATTCCCCCCACCATCAGTGCCGCGGACGAGCGGCAGGAAGTGCCCGGCCTGCGCGCCCTGACCCAGGACTGGCTCTCGGCCATCGGCGAGGACCCTGACCGCGAGGGATTGCAAAAGACGCCGCACCGGGTGGCGAAAGCCTGGAGCTTCCTGACGGCGGGCTACCAGAAGACGCTCGCCGACGCCGCCGGGGACGCCGTATTCGCCGCCGACGGCTCGGAGATGGTGATCGTGAAGGACATTGAGTTCTATTCCATGTGCGAACACCACATGCTGCCCTTCTACGGCCGGGCGCACATCGCCTACATCCCCGACGGCCACATCCTGGGCCTGAGCAAGTTCGCCCGCATCGTGGACCTGTACTCCCGGCGCCTCCAGGTGCAGGAGCGCATCACCACCCAGATCGCGGACGCGGTGGAGGAACTGCTGAATCCCCGCGGCGTGGCCGTGCTGATGGAGGGTATCCACCTGTGCATGGCGATGCGCGGCGTGCAGAAGCAGAACTCCAGCACGACCACGAGCGCCATGCGCGGCCTCTTCAAGGAGGACGCCCGCACCCGCGCCGAGTTCATGAGCGCGGTGCAGACCACCCTGAGGGGGCGCTGAAAGGCCGTTCACCGTCCCCGGGTGGGGGCCCGCCGGTGTGGAAACAGTGAGAATGGGGCCGCTAGAGTTGGGGTATGCATGACCAGAACGAGTGGGAGGCCCTGCTTCATTTCGGTCATACGGTCGGGCCGATGCACCCCCGGTTGGTGCCCTCCACCTGGGACCTCCTGTTGATGCGGGGCGTGGAGCGGGTCCGGCTGCACCCCTACGCCGTCCTCCTCGGTGGCAGCACGGTGTACCTGCTCGGCCCGCACCCCGGGGACCTCCCGCGCGGGTTCGCCCTGCGCGACGGCTGGGTGAGCCTGGAGGGGGCCGACGAACGCGGCCAGCGGGTCCAGCTCGGCGGCCTCCCCGCCCGGCTGGTGGAGATGTATCTCTATGTTTCCGACCGGCTAGGAAGCGGCCCGGGACGGCGCTAGGAAGCCCTCACCACCCACCCGAGGACGGGGCGCGTGGGCGGGGGATCAAAGAGCCCTGGTGCCCCACGCCCTTCAGGCCCCCGCCAGCGCCGCCTCCAGCGCGTTCCAGGCGAGCAGCGCACACTTGCGCCGGGCGTGCAGGCGGCTCACGCCCGCGAGGGCCACGAGGTCCCCCAGCCCCGGGTCGGGCGGAGCCTCGCCCATCACCATCGCGCGGTAGCGGGCGGCGAGGGCGCGGGCCTCGTCCAGCGACTTGCCCGCCAGCGCCCCCGTCATCAGGCTGGCGCTCGCCTGGCTGATCGCGCAGCCGCGCCCGGTGAAGCGCACCTCGGCCACCCTCCCGGCCAGTGGCCGCACCCAGACCGTGACCTGATCGCCGCAGCCGGGGTTGTCGAGGGCGGCGTGGGGGGCTCCCTCGATCTCCCCCTTCCCGCGCGGGTGCCGCTCGTGGTCGGTGATGATCTGGCGGGCGAGGGCCTCGGGCAGCACGGGCCTACTCCTGGGGCTGGGCGAGGCGCAGCGCGGCGGCACTCAGCATGCGCACGCCCGTCTCCAGGCTGGCCTCGTCGAGGGTGAAGCGGGGGTGGTGGTGTGGCCAGCGGCTGTCGGCCTCGTCGCTGCCCGAGCCCACGTTGAAGTACGCGCCGGGCGCCTTTTCCAGGTAGGCGCTGAAATCCTCGCCGCCCATCGTGGGCTTGGCGTCCTCGTAGTGCTCGGGGCCGACCGTCTCCAGCGCGATCTCCTTGAGCTGCGCCGCCACCCAGTCCGTGTTGATGACGGGCCGGTAGCCGAACTCGTACTTGAAGTCGTAGTTCGCGCCGTGGGCCGCCGTGATGCCCTTGACCACCCGCTCGATGAGCCCCGGGGCCCGCTGGCGCAACTCGGGGTCAAAGGTCCGCACCGTGCCCATCAGCGTCGCCGTGTCGGGGATGACGTTATGGGTGGTGCCGCTCTGGAAGTAGGTGATGGAGACGACGAGGGCGTCGAGCGCGGCCACGTGGCGGCTCACCACATGCTGGAGGTTGGTAATGACCTGCGCCCCCACCGCGATGGGATCCACCGTCTGCTCGGGGTGCGCCCCGTGCCCGCCCTTGCCCTGAATCGTGATGTGGATGGTGTCGGGCGCCGCCATGAAGGCGCCCGGCTTCACCACGACCTGCCCGACCGGGAGCTGGCTGTTGAGATGCAGGCCCGTCACCACGTCCACCCCGTCCATCAGGCCCGTCTCCATCACGAGTTCCTCGGCGCCGCCCGGCCCGATCTCCTCGGCGTGCTGGAAGATCATGCGGACCTCGCCCGGCACCTCCGCCGCCTGTTCCGACAGGAGCTTCGCCACGCCGAGCAGGATCGCCGTGTGCCCGTCGTGGCCGCAGGCGTGCATGGCGCCGGACTTCTGCGAGCGGAACTCGAAGGTGTTCTCCTCCTCCATGGGCAGGGCGTCGATGTCGGCCCGCAGCAGGACGGTGCGGCCCGGCTTCCCGCCCTTCAGCACGGCGAGGACGCTCGTTTCGGTGGGGCGCGACACCGTCAGGCCCGGCATCTTCCGCAGCTCGGCCTCGATGTACGCCGCCGTCTCGTGCTCGTGAAAACCCACCTCGGGGTTCATGTGCAGGTGCCGCCGCCACGCGACAAGCTGGTCACGGAGGGCCGTCACCCTGTCCACCGTTTGTGTCATGCCTCAGTGTAGGCCCGGCGTCCACGTGGGGGCCCGTTTTTCTGGACGGTGCGTTCGAGCGTGCACGGGGCTGAGCCCGGCCTCAGCAACTTTTCCCCCCGAACGGTCGTACTGGGGGCATGAAAAAGACCCGTTCGCAAAAGGGCAAGTTCAGCAAGTGGATGGTCTACGCGCCGGTCGCGCTGGAAGTCATCGGCCTGCTGCGCCGCAACCAAAAGGCCAAGCGGGGCAAGTACACCAAGATTCGCAAGCGCGACCGCGCCCTGGATTTCCTGCTGGGGCAGGCGGAGCGCCGGTTGGGGAAGCAGCGGGGCGCCCGGCGCTGGTAGGGGGAGGGAAGCGGTGTAAAGGGGGGTAGGTGCGGGCCGTCTGGAGGTTTGGGGAGAGGGGGCGTGTGAGCAGCGCCACGTGCCCTCACCACAAGAGGGCCTGGACATTCGGATTGGCCCTTGGACGCCGCGCCCGCTCACCCCACCCGGCCTCCCCCCTCAAGGGAGAGGAGCTTTTTTGACGTTCTGCACGGACTGTTTCTCCCACGGCCTCTCCCGCACCCCCGCAATTTCTGCGGCCAGATCGTAAGCCACCGCTAGCCCCAAGGTGTCCGCCAGAGGACCGCCGAGGAGGAGATGGGCGCCGGCTGTCAGGCGTTCATGGACGGGTGGCGCGTCGGCCCGTCCATTCGGCAGGGCGAGCCACGCCCCGGGCACGTCCGCGAGGCTGTGGCCGACTTCCAATGCCTCGGTGCCCAGGAGGGGCAGGGCGTCCATCAGGCGGATGAGGTCTTCCAGCGTCTCGCGCCGCACGCCGACGGGCACGCCAGTCAGGCGGCCTCCGGTGGGGACGTAGCCGTGCGGGTCCCGGTGGTGGATGGGGGGAATCAGGGTGAAGCCGCCGTGCTGCGGGCGCACGGTCAGGCCGCCTGCCCGGAGAATCGGTGTGCTGTCCGTACTCGGCGTGTTCAGGCGCGGCGTCTGCCGGTACGCCCGCCCGTGCGACGTATGAACGCCCAAGTCGTGTTCGGCGGCGTGGGGACCGTCCGCGCCCGTCGCCACGACCACCACGCCCGCCCTCACCTCATGCGTTTCGTGCGTGACGATCTCGTGCGTGTTGGTGACGGTCAGGCGGTCGAGGCACAGGCCCCCCGGCGTGGGGTGCGCGTGCGTGTTCAGCAGCAGGTCGGCGCCCGCCCGCACCGCCCCCTGTCCGCAGGCGAGGGCGACGGCCCCGGGGCGGTAGGTGGCCGCGCTCTCGTCCAGCCCGGCGAAGGGGAGGGCCTGCGGGTCGAGGAGGTTCGCGGCTTCGGGAAAGCGTGTGAGCGTGTCCGTCGTCGGCACACTTCCCTCCACCTCCTCGGGGTGCAGGCTGAGCAGCGGGCGGGCCGCAAACTGCACGTCCCCGAAGTCCTCTTCCAGCGTGCGGCGCACCCAGGCCGCCTCCGCCTCCCGGCCCGGGGGCACGTCCAGCCGGGTCCACACCCCCGGCGCCAGGATCGTCGCCCCCTCCTCGTTGGGCAGGCCGCCGCGCTCGACGATCAGGAGGCGCAGCGAGGGCGCGAGCCGCCGCAGGAAGAAGGCACAGGCCGCCCCCATCCGCCCGGCGCCCACGATCACCACGTCGTAGCTCTTCTCCGCGAATGCCTGCCCGACGTGTGCCCAGACCCGTCCCGCCCCCGCTGTCATGGGGCTCATCATGCCGTGCCCGGCGCGGGGCGATGAGGGGAAGGTTCCCGCTCTCACCTTCCTGTCAGGCCAGGTACAGAGGCCGCCCCGTATACTCTCGGGACAGATGCGCGTTCTCATGCTCACACTGGCGCTCGGTGGGAGTGCCCTGACCGCGGCCCAGGCCCTGAATATCCGGGTGCTGGTCGTCAGTGCCCCGCAGCTCACGGTGCGGTTGCCGGGCACGTCCGCCCCGGCCCCGGGCACCCTGGCCGTGCCTGGGGTCTCGCCCGCCCCGCTGCCGATGAACGCCTGGAGTGTGGGCGTGCAGGGCGACAACCTCACCCTCAACGGGCGGGACGCGGGGAGCAGCACCCTGTACCTCCCGCCCTCGCCCGGCAGCGTGGTGGAGATCGCCGCGAAGCCCTACCGGGGCGGGGTGCTGCTGCGGGCCATTTCGGGCAGCGTGCAGGCGATCAACGTGGTGGACGTGGAGGACTACCTGCGGGGCGTGGTTCCCGCCGAGATGCCCGCGAGCTGGCCCGCCTCCGCCCTGGCCGCCCAGGCCGTGATCGCGCGGACGTATGTGGCGGCGCGCATCAACCCCGCGCTCCCGTTTGACACCTGCGCCACCGAGAGCTGCCAGATGTACGGCGGCCTGAAGGCCGAGAAGCCGGGCTCGGACGCCGCGATCCGGGCGACCGCCGGACAGGTCGTCGCCTACGCGGGCCGGCCCGCGAGCACCTACTTCTCCAGCGACTCGGGGGGCTACACGGCGTCGAGCGCGGAGACCTGGGGCCGCGACCTGCCCTACCTGCCCGCCCAGGCCGACCCCTACTCGGCGGGGGGGCCGCGCGCCCGCTGGCGGCTGGAGGTGAGCGCGGCCAAGGTGGCGGAGGTCGCCGCGCGCTACCGGGTGCGCGTCGGGACCCTGAACTCCGTGCGGATCACCCGCGCCAGCCTCTCGGGCCGCGCGCAGGAGGTCACCCTGACGGGGACGGGCGGCGTGACCCGCCTGAGCGGCGCCGACGCGGGCGGCTTCGTGCGCTCGCTCGGGGCGGCGAGCAGCCGGGTGACCCTGAGCGGTCCGGTGGGGCCGAACACCCCCCTCGTGGTGGAGGGGGCGGGCGCCGGGCACGGGGTCGGCCTCTCGCAGTACGGGGCGCTGGGGCTCGCGCGGCAGGGGCAGGACCACCTGCACATCCTGGGCTTCTACTACCCGGGCACCACGCTGGGGGTGCTCGCGGGCGTGCCGGACTCCAGGCCGGTCCTCGCGCTCTCCCGCCCGCTGCCCACCCTGGCCCCCACCGCCCCCCTCGCGCTGACCGGATCACATGGCGAGTAAAACCATCGGCAACCTCTTCCGGCGGAAGGTGCGCCGGGGCGCCCTGGTGGCCCTCACCTCGCTCGCCGGGCTGCTCGCGCTGGGTGAGGCGGCGGCCCGGACGGTGCGGATCGTCCAGGCCCAGACGCTGGAACTGCGCCGGGTGGACGACCAGGAGATCGTGATCATCACCGGGGGCGAGGACGGCGGCACCGTCGAGCTGCGGGTGGACGACGACGTGGTGCTCGCCCAGCGCGTGGAGTACAACCGCACCCGCCGGACCCTCACGCTGATCGGTTCGGCGACCTACCGAACCGCGAAGGAGGGGCAAAACCTCCAGGGCGAGAACCTCGTCGTGGACCTCGGGCAGGAGCAGCTCACCGGCGAGGACGTGCTGATCAGCGACGGGAACCTGGAGATTCGCGGCGGCGAGGTCGAGCGCATCCCCGGGCAACTGCGGGCCACGTCCGGGTATTTCACCCCCTGCGCGAAGTGCGGGCGCACGCCGAACGACTACGCCTTCCGGGCCGAGCGTCTGGTCGTGTACCCCGGGGACCGCCTCGTGGCGTACCGGGCGCAGCTCCTGCTCGCCGACCGCCCGGTGCTGTACCTGCCCGTCGTGGTGCTCCCCCTCGGCGATCCCGAGCGCCAGCCCCGTCTCGTCATCGGGAACGGCCAGCCCGATGGCCGGACGGTGGAGGTGGACCTGCCCTTCTCCATCGGGTCGACCACGCTGGGCACCACCCTGCTGCGCTACTACGAGAACCGCAACCCCAGCATCGGCTTCGGGGTCAACCTGCGGTCCTACGCGCCGCTGCCCTACGTGGACCGGCTGAACCTCTACGCGCTGGCGAACCCCAGGCCCTTCGCCCCCGACGGCACCCGGCAGGTCGGCTACGACGTGGACCTGGATTTCAGCGTGAAGGGCCGCTTCCCCCTCTCGCTCGCCCTGCGCGACGCGGACTACAGCCTCAGCGTGGTGCAGCGTGACATCGGGCGCTCGGCGACCGACCCCGAGCGCAACGTGACCCGGGTGGATTTCACCGCCAACGCGGAGTACCCCCTCTTCAGCGCCCAGTTCAACTACAATGGCCGCTTCGGGCCGGAGCCCACCGTGCCCCTCAGCACGCCGCTGCGGACCCCGGAAGTCGTCGTGGACCCCAAGCCCTACACCCAGGGCAACTTCAGCGCCGACTTCCGGGTATCGGCGGGGCGCTACACGGCGCAGGTCAACCCCCTCTCGCGCCTGGCCGCCGTGGAGGCGGGGGGCAAGCCCAACATCACCACGACCCGGCTGGAGGAGCAGCACAGCCTGACCTACACCACCCAGCCCTGGCGGAACGCGGACCTGACCCTCACGAACGCCTTCACCGGGCGCTACTACGGGACCGGGGCCAGGACGGTGAACCTGAACGTCGGGGCGGAGCTCACCCAGCGCTTCAACGTCACGAACACGGTGCGGCTGCGCTACAACTACATCCGCATCGAGGGGACGAGCCCCTTCGCCTTCGACGCGCTGCCCACCCGGCGCCTGAGCGCGCCGCTGAGCCTCGACCTGAACACGGTGCCGGTGAAGGACGTGACCTTCGGCGTCTCGTACACCCGCGACCTGTTCCTGCCCGCGAGCCAGCAGCCGCCCACGACCTTCCGGGTGACCGTGAACCGGCTGCCCGTCAACCTGACGTACAACCTGGCGCACAACTTCTCGACGGGCGAGCTGGAGAGCAGCGACTTCAGCCTCACGCTGGGGGACCCCAACTCGGGGAAGGTGACCGTCACGCCCGCGCGCCCGGCCCAGCCCGCCACCGCGACCACGCCCGCCGTGCCCGCCCAGCCCGAGACCGTCACGCGCAGCAGCAACTGGCCCGCGCCGAACCTCACGGTCACGGCGAACGGCGCCTACACCCGGGCGGGGGGCTTCCAGCCCTTCACGGTGCGCGCGACGGTGACGGGGGACATCCGCACGAACTCCTTCAGCGTGTACGCGACCCACGACATCCAGACCCCCCGCCTGAGCGCCGTGGGGGTCGAGTTCAGCGGGGTCAGCGCGACCGACGCGGTGCTCAACCCGGTCAGCTTCACCGGGCGCGAGAACCTCAACCTGATCACGCCGCGCCTGACCGGGAGCTACAGCGTCACGTGGCGCGGGGCGTACACCGCCTCCACCACGCACGACATCGCGCTGGAGCAGCCCGACACGGCCAAGGAGAGCGGCACGATCACCTTCAGCGTGGGGACGGTCAGCGGGCGGGCCACGAACTGGCAGCTCACGTACGGCGGCCCCTACGACCTGCGGCGGGGGGGCTTCACCCGCCCGAGCCTCAGCGGCAGCCTGACGGCCACCCGCCCCGGGCAGTCGCTCGCGGTCGCCGCCGTGGTGAACACGCCGGGCCTGGACCAGCCGCGCACCGAACTCACCCGGGCGGACGTGAGCGCCAACTCCTGGCTGTTCGGCTCCCGGGCGGCGCTCTCGGCGCGGGTCTCCTACTTCCGCACCCGCAGCGGCACCTACCCGGACGACGTGCCCACCGACACGCTGGTCCTCGACCCCATCCGGGTGGGGATTGCCCTGGGCAACGGCCCGCGTCCGGGGGCGTACCTGACGGGCAGCCTGCGCCAGAGCTTCACCTGGGTGGACGGGGTGCGGCAAAACCCCACGCCGCTGGCGCCCGTGATCGGCCTGACCATCGACCGCTGCTGCTGGGCCCTGCAGGCCGAGATCGACATGAGCCTGCGCCGCTACCGCCTGGGGATCAGCCTGCCGGGCACCGACCGCTACCCCCTCTTCGACTACGGCACCGAGGGCCTGAACGTGCCCCTGCTGCCGCTGCGCTGAACCTTTCCCCGGAGGTCCCCCATGTCCCGCCCCCGCCTGATGGCCCTCGCCCTGCTGCTTCCCGGTTTGCTCGCCGCCTGCACCGGCACCGACGAGGGAGCCGTGACCCTGCGGCTCGCGGTGCTCACGGACGGGGGGGCCACGGTCCGCACCGTGACCACGAGCAGCGGCGGCACCACGCCCGCGCCCGGCGACGTGACCGTCAGCGTGAACGGGGGCGTGACGCTCGACACGCTGCCCGGCGGCGCCCGCCTCGCCCTGACCCTGGCCGGAGGCGTCGAGAGCCGGGACGTGAACCTGGCGAACGCGGCCCCCTTCGCGGCCCTGCCCTTTACCCCGACCTGCCTGACCGCCACCGCGCTGAGCGCCGCCCGCGACCGCCTCCTCACCCTCAACCAGTGCGGGACGGGCGGCACGGTCAACGGCCCCCAGCAGCTCGCGCTGTACCGCACGGACGGCACCCTGGTCTGGACGGCCACCCTGCCGACCTTCACGCCCCCCATCGCCACACCCGACACGCCGCCCCTCCGCATCGCCGTGATCGGCAACACGGGGGTCGTGGCGCGCCCGGTTGTCGGCGGGGGCAGCGAGACGATCCGGGTCGCCCCCCAGAACACCGGGGACATCGTCGCCACCTCCAGCACCCCGGTGCGGACCGTCGCCATCCGGGACCTCGCGCCCAGCGGGAGCCTGATCTACGCGGCGACGGACGCGGGCGTCCAGCCCCTGCGCGACACCGGCGAGCCGGACCCCTCGCGGACCGTCACCGCCTTCGGCACGGGCCGGGTGGACCGGTTGTGGACGAGCGCGGGCAGCGGCTCGGTGGGCAACTTGTTCGCCGCCTGGCGCGACGCCACCCTGGGCGGGGACGGCAGCAGCCAGCCCCTGCGGTTGTGGGACGGGGCGCGGACGAGCGCCGTCACCGTCACCTTCTTCTCGGCTCTGCGCGACGTGACCTTCGCCCCCGACGGCAACCTGTACGCCCTGACCCGCACGGACCTGCGCCGCTACGACACGGTGTTCGGGCTCTCCCAGAACAACTGGCGCGAGCAGGTCCTCCTGAGTGGGCTGAACGACGCGCGGGCGGTGACCTGGCTGGTGCCGTGAGGGGGACAATCGCCCGAAGATGGAAACCGGTTCGGGGGCGCTCCAGTCGCTCGACCCAGTGACGCGACTGCGGGGCCAGGGGACCCCTTCGGTCCCTGCGGCGACACCCCCCGGCCCAGGAGGACACGGGCATGTCGCAACCCAGCATCACCGAAGCGGACCTGGTCGCCCTCATAGAGCGCGTGTCCCAGGCGGCCGGGGCCTACATCCGGGGAGACCTGCGCCGCTACCTCACCCTGATTCGGCACGCCGACGACTACACGTTGATGGCGCCGTACGGCGGCCCCGTGACGCGCGGCTTCGATGCCTCGCCGGAGCGCCTGGAGGCGACGGCGCGCACCTTTCAGGGGGGTGAAGCGACGCTGGAGGTGGACGCCGCCTACAGCTCGGGCGACCTCGCGGTCCTCGTCGGCGTGGAACGCCAATATGGACGGGTGGGCGGACTGCCGGACCAGGACTGGTCCCTGCGCGTGACCCTGATCTTTCGCCGTGAGGAAACCAGTTGGAGGCTGGTGCACCGGCATGCGGACCCGCTGGTCCACGCCATTCCTCTGGACCAGCTCGCGGCGCTCGCCCGGGGTTGAGCGGGTGTTAAGCCCGCAGCAGCGCCAGCAGCCCCATCGGTACGGCGCCCCGCAGGCCCAGCAGCGGCAGCCCGCCGCGCACCAGGAGGACCGCGGCGGCGCCGTCCGCCGGGCGAAAGCCCAGCGCCGTCCGGGTGCCGCGCGCCACCCCGTCGTGCCACCACACGCCGCGCGACTCGAACCAGCCGGGCGCTACGGCAGTCAGGTGGGGCGGCAGGCCGGGAGGGCGCGTCACCGCCCGCCAGTCCTCGCCCAGGTGGCCGTCCAGGTGCGCCGCCGCGAAGGTCAGCAGGTCGGCCCCCGTCCCGAACAGCCCCCCCGCCCCGGCCAACGGCCCGAAGCCGGTGACCCCCTCGCCGAACAGGGTGGGGACGGGGATGACCAGCCGCGCGGATGGGGGCGTGAGGGTCACGCTGCCCAGCCCCAGCGGTTCTGTCACGTGCCGGGCTAAGGCTCGTGCGTAGCCCGCCGCGCCGAGGGGTTCTCCCGAAACGTCTGCGAGGGCCAGCGCCAGGACCCCCATCCCCAGGTTGGAGTAGGCGAAGCGGCCCGCCGCGCGCCGATTCGCCCAGCGCCGCGCGCTCGCCAGCACGTCCCGCGCGCTCATCCCGCCGTAGGGGTCCTGAAAACGGGTGAGGCTGGTGACGATGATCCGCGCCGGATGGGGCGGCAGCCCCGCCGTGTGCGTCGCCAGGGCGCGGGGCGTCACGAATCCGGGAAAGCCGCGCCATGGCCCTCCCAGGGTGGACAGGGGCTGATCCCAGCCCAGCCGACCCTCCCGCACAAGGACGCCCGCCAGCGCCGCCGTGAAGGGCTTGGTGACGCTCGCCAGCTCAAAGACGCCGCCCTCGGG
Source organism: Deinococcus aerius (assembly GCF_002897375.1). NCBI lineage: Bacteria > Thermotogati > Deinococcota > Deinococci > Deinococcales > Deinococcaceae > Deinococcus > Deinococcus aerius. The sequence continues at coordinate 92,936 of NZ_BFAG01000011.1, forward strand.
CACGCCGCCCACCCCGGCCAGCGCCGCCCTTCCCCCCCGCGCCACGCCCAGAACCCCGCCGCGCCGCAGGGCCAGCCGCAGCAGGGGTAGGGCGGGGCGCAGGTCCTGGCCCAGCACCCCCTCGACCCCGGACAGGGCGGCGCGCAGGGGGTCACGGCGGAACATGCGGCCAGGGTAACCCACGCCCTGCTACGCTCCGGGCATGACCGCCAGCCCGCCCCGCGCCGCGAAGAAGCCGATCACCCACACCCTGCACGGAGAGACCCGCCCCGACGACTACCACTGGCTCAAGACCCAGGGCAAGACCGACCCCGAGGTGCTGGGCTACCTGAACGCTGAAAATGTCTATCTGGACGCGGTGATGGCGCCCCTGCGGGAGACGCAGCGGGTGATCTACCAGGAACTCCTCTCCCACGTGCAGGAGCGCGACGACCAGCCGCCCGTGCCGGAGGGGAGCTACGCCTACTTCACCCGCACGGAGGAGGGAAAGGCCCACCCCCTCTTCCTGCGCCGCCCGCTGAACGGGGGAGAGGAGGAGGTGCTCCTCGACCTGAACGCCCTGAGGGAGCGCGAGGGCCACGCGAACGTGTGGGTGTATCAGACCCGCCCCAGCCCGGACGGGCGCTTCTGGGCCTACCTCCTCGACACGACCGGGCAGGAGGTCTTCGAGCTGCGCGTGCTGGACACGCGGACGGGCGAACTGGCCGAGTCTCCCCTCACGGGCGTGGGCGGCTGGACGCTCGCCTGGGGCGCGGACGGCTCGCACCTGTACTCCTCCCGCGACGACGAGACCCAGCGGGCGTATCAAATCTGGCGGCACGCGCTGGGGCAGCCCCAGGACACTGACGAACTGCTCTATCAGGAGGACGACCCGACCTTCCGCGTGCATGCCTTCCTCTCCGAGAACGGGAACACGCTGCTGATCGCCAGCGAGGCGGGCATCACGTCCGAGTGGCACGCCCTGGACGCCCACGACCCGCACTCGCGCCCGGAACCTATCCTGCCCCGCGAGCGCGGCGTCGAGTATTCGGTGACGGACGGCGGCGACCACTGGCTCGCCCTGACGAACCAGGGAGGGGCGACCGAGTTCAAGCTCGTGACCCTGCCGAAAGGGGACGGCCTGACCTGGGCGGACGCCACGGAGGTTTGGCCGCACGACCCGCAGCGCTACCTCACCGGGATGCACCTCTTCGCCTCGCACCTGCTCGTCTCCGGTCGGGAAGGAGGCTTCTCCCGCCTGTGGGTGCTGCCCCGCACGGCGCAGGGTTACGGCGCGCCCCGCCGCGTCGAGTTCCCCGAGGCGAGTTACACCGTCTACATCGGTCCCAACCACGTCTTCGACACGGCTGTGGCCCGGATCGTGTACACCAGCCTCACCCGGCCCGCCGAGCATCTGGACCTCGACCTGAACACCTTGCGGACCACGCTCGTCAAGGCCACGCCCGTGCCCAACTACGACCCCTCGCAGTACGTGGCCGAGCAGGTGTGGGCGGCGGCGGGGGACGGCGAGCGGGTGCCCGTCAGCCTGGTGCGCCGGAAAGACACCGCTCTGCCCGCGCCGACGCTGCTGTACGCCTACGGCAGCTACGGCATCCCCACCGACCCTGAATTCCGCTCGACCCGCCTGCCGCTGCTCGACCGGGGCTGGGTGTGGGCCATCGCCCACATCCGGGGCGGCTCCGAACTGGGCCGCCGCTGGTACGAGGCCGGGCGGCTCGCGTACAAGATGAACACCTTCACCGACTTCATCGCCGCCGCCGAGCACCTGAAGGCGTCCGGTGTGGCGACTGACCTCGTGGCGATGGGCCGCAGCGCGGGTGGCCTGCTGATGGGCGCCGTGGTCAACCTGCGCCCCGACCTCTTCCGGGCGGCCTTTGTCGGCGTGCCCTTCGTGGACGTGCTTTCCACCATGCTCGACGAGTCCATTCCCCTGACGACCGGCGAGTACGACGAATGGGGCAACCCGAACGAGCCGGGCGCCTACGCCACCATGCGCGAGTACAGCCCCTACGACAACCTGAAGGCGGGCGTGTACCCCCACCTCTTCGTCTCCACGGGCCTGAACGACCCGCGCGTGGCGTACTGGGAACCCGCCAAGTACGCCGCCCGACTGCGCGACCTGCGGCAGCCCGGCAGCGGCGTGCTCGTCCTCAAGACGAACATGGGGGCGGGCCACGGCGGCTCCAGCGGGCGCTACGACGCCCTGAACGAGGCCGCCGAGGAGTACGCCTTCGCACTTGCAGCGGTGGGGGGGCGGCTGGAGGAGACGGAGCAATAAAAAAGCCGCCTCTTGAGGCGGTGATGAAGGAAGAATAGCGTGGGATGCAGGGGGAGTCAACTTATGCATTCCAGAACTCGGGAGACGGCCTGGAGAGGCCGGGATCGGAACAGTGCCCTCCTGCCCCGGGGCGCGACGGGCCGGGTTCTCGGGCGACTGACGGCAGGGACCGGCCCTCCTGGTCCCGCCATGCCAAGTGCCGCCGCCGGTCCTTTCCGACGGCGCAGATGAGGTCCAGCGCCTGCTCCTCAATGCCGACCAGCCGCCGCACGGTCTGGGCTTCCAGCGCGGAGATGAACAGGCGAACGGCCTGCGAGAAGGTCACCGCGTTCCCCTGATCGGAGGCCAACCCTGCGGCGTAGCGGATCGCCGCCCGGGCGCTCCTCCGGGCCAGGTACAGTTGCTCGGCCTGCTCGACAGGACCCATGCCCTATTCAGGATGAGCGGGCTCAGCCGTGACCGTAACAGGTGGTACAGGGAGTGCGCCGGGCTGTAGGCGCGCCCGAGCTCAAATGGTCTGCCCCGCCCACCTCCAGAGCCGTGACAACGGGAGGAAAGAAAGACCCGCGCGGGACCCCTGTTTTCGCCGCTCTAGCCCCGGAGCGAGGGCAATTCCACCTCCACCGTCCCCACCTCCCGCCCGGCCCAGTTGTGCAGCGTGGCGGGGGCGAGGGCGCGCATCTCCTCCGTGACCGGCAGGCCCAGGCCTCCCAGCACGGCGAGGGCGACGTGGGGCCGGGCGCGCTCGCCAGCGTCCATGATCTTGAAGGCGACGCCCAGCGGCCCCTTCGGCGTGTCCCGCAGCGCCATCCCGTAGAACGCCTCCGCCCCCATCTTGGCGGCCAGGCCGGGCACGAGCGGCATCAGGGTCGTGTCGAGCCGCCCCGCTCCGGCAATCAGGAAGGGGTGGGCGGTCATGGCCCGGAAGATGCGTTCCAGGGCGGGGGCCAGTTCACCCCCCGGGGCCGCCAGCCGGGCGAAGACGCGGGCCGCGCCGTGCAGCGGCAACGCCAGCGCGGGCACGCTGCACCCGTCCGTCCCCACCCGAACGTCGTCGAGAGGGACGCCGCCCAGTTCGGCGTGCAGTTCCCGGATGCGGACCTGGAGGGGGTGCCCGTGCTCCGTGTACCCCTCGCGCGGCCAGCCGTGCAGCACGCACGAGAGGAGCATTCCCGCGTGCTTGCCCGAGCAGTTGTGGTGCAGCGGCGTCGGCTTCTCATCCCGGCGGATCAGGTCGGCGGCCACCCCGGGGTCGAAGGGGGGGTGCGTGCCGCAGCGCAGGTCGTCCACCGTGCTGCCCGAGCGCGCGAGCAACCGCTCCACCACCGCCAGATGCTCCGGCGTCCCCGCGTGGCTGGCACAGGCGATGGCGAGTTCGTCGGGGGGCAGGTCGGGCGCGCTCAGGGCGAGCGGCAGCGCCTGCACCGGCTTGGAGCTGGAGCGCGGAAAGGTGATGAGGTCCGCATCCCCGCAGGAGGCAACCCGACGCCCCTCCCGGTCCACGACGGCCACGTGAACGGTGTGGACGCTCTCCGCCAGCCCCCCACGGGTGAAGACGACTCTTCCGGCCTGTGCGGTCATGTCCCGCAGGGTAGCGCGGCTTGACTTCCCGCCCGGCGCCCTTTAGTCTTCTGTCCGCTGGTCCGGTAGTGTAGCGGTTAGCATAACTGCCTGTCACGCAGTAGGTCGCGGGTTCAAATCCCGTCCGGACCGCCACAGGGGGGAGCGAGGTGAGCAGCCTCGCTCTCCTTGTTGTTGAGCGGTGGGCTCGAAGAGGCCCTTTCCGAACGCTGATCGCTGGAAGCTCCCCCAAATTGCCACCCATCCCCCTTCCCCTGGCCGCGCCTTGCCGTATCATGCGCCCCGGTTTCGCACGGCGTCCGTGAGCCCCTCCCGCAAGGCAGGCCTGCCCCCGACCCCGCGCACGGCGAGCCTACCCTACCCACGGAGGACGCCTGAGTTGACGACCACATCCTTTTCTGTTGCCGACGCCGCCGAACTGTACCAGGTGCCCAACTGGAGCGGCGGCTGGTTCCGGGTGAGTGATCGGGGCCAGGTGGAAGTGACCCCCTCGCCCGGCCTCCATGCCCCCCTGCGCGCCATCGTGGACGAGATCGTGGAGCGCGGCGAGAGCCTCCCGGTCATCCTGCGCTTTCCCCAGGTCGTCGCGGGGCGCGTCAAACATCTCAACGAGGCGTTCGGCAAGGCCATCGCCGAGTACGGCTACAGCGGGCATTACCAGGGCGTGTTTCCCATCAAGGTGAACCAGCGCCGCGTCGTGGTGGAGAGCATCGCCGCCGCCGGGTACGAGTACGCGCACGGGCTGGAGGCGGGCAGCAAGGCCGAACTCGCCCTGTGCCTGGCCCAGAAGATGCACCCCGACGCCCTGCTGTGCTGCAACGGCTTCAAGGACGACGGCTTCATTAAGCTGGCGCTGTGGGGCCGGACGCTCGGCAAGAACGTGGTCATCACGCTGGAGAAGTACAGCGAGCTGGACCGCGTCCTGAAGCAGGCGAAGGCCCTGGGCGTCAAGCCCGCGATGGGGGTGCGCTTCAAGCTCCACGCCCGCGGCTCGGGCCAGTGGGAGGAGTCGGGCGGCGACCAGGCGAAGTTCGGCCTGAACGCCTACGAGCTCCTGCGGGTGGTCGAGCGGCTGCGCGAGGAGAACATGCTCGATTCCCTCGTGATGCTGCACACCCATATCGGCTCGCAGATCACCGACATCCGCCGCATCAAGGTCGCCGTGCGCGAGGCGACCCAGACCTACGCGGGCCTGATCGCGGCGGGCGCGCAGCTCAAGTACCTCAACGTGGGCGGCGGCCTGGGCGTGGACTACGACGGCTCCAGGACCACCTTCTACGCCTCCATGAACTACACGGTGGGCGAGTACGCCGCCGACGTGGTGTACACCGTGCAGGAGGTCTGCCGCGCCCGCGAGGTCCCCGAGCCCGTCATCGTCTCCGAGTCGGGCCGCGCGCTGACCGCCCACCACGCCGTGCTGATCATGCCCGTGATCGACGTGACCGGCCCCACCCGCGACCTCGAAGAACTCGCCGCCCCGAACGAGGACAGCCACCAGATCGTCAAGGACCTGGAAGAGATCCTGGTGAACATCTCCGCCCGCAACTACCGCGAGATGTACAACGACGCGGTGGGCGACAAGCAGACGCTGCACAACCTCTTCGACCTGGGGTACGTCACCCTGAACGACCGGGCGCGCGGCGAGGCGCTGTTCAACGCGATCCTGCGCAAGATCGCCAAGCTGATCCAGGGCGAGAAGTACGTGCCCGACGAGCTGGAGGACCTGCAAAAGGTTCTGGCCGACAAGTACATCTGCAACTTCAGCCTCTTCCAGAGCCTGCCCGACAACTGGGCGATCCAGGCGCTGTTTCCCATCGTGCCCCTCGACCGCCTGAACGAGCGGCCCACCCGCCAGGGCACCCTGGTGGACATCACCTGCGACTCCGACGGCAAGATCGAGAAGTTCATCGACCTGCGCGACGTGAAAGCCACCCTGCCGCTGCACGAGCCGAACGGGCGGCCCTACTACCTGGGCGTGTTCCTGATGGGCGCGTATCAGGACGTGCTGGGGAGCGCCCACAACCTCTTCGGCAAGGTCAGCGAGGCGCACGTGACGGTGCGGCCCGGCGGCAAGTTCCACATCGACCTCTTCGTACGCGGGCAGAAGGCGCGCCGGATGATCGAGTCGATGGGCTACGAGGAACCCATGCTGCGCGACTCCATCGAGGACCAGGCGGACGAGGCCCTGGAGCGCGGCACCCTGACCCCCGAGCAGGAGAACGAGCTGCTGGAGGACTACGGCGAGGAACTGCTGGGCTACACGTATCTGGAATACGAGGAGGGGTGAGCAGGGTTATCCCCGCAACCCGAAGAGGCCCGTTCCCGCGCCGAAAAAGGCGAGCGGGGCGGGCCTCCCCTCTGACCTCCTCACGGGCTCTTCTGCTCCGTCGTCGTCGTGGTCGTTGTGCCCTGCGACTGGCCGGCCGAGTCGAAGGTCTTGGTGGTCGTCGTGCTGGTGCTGGTCTCGGTCTTGTTGTCGCAGGCGGCGAGGAGCAGCGCGGCGCACAGCAGGGGCAGGACTTTTCTCATGTCTCCATTGTTTGGCGGGGTGCTGACGCGGTATGAACGGACCCAGCGAGAAGTCTTTACCCTGAGGGGGATGTCAACTGGCCTCATGCCCACCCGCCTCCTGCTGATTCGGCACGCTGACTCCTGGCACAAGCGGGAGGGCATTGTGGGCGGGCCGAGGGGGGACCGGGGGTTGACGGAGGAGGGCGTTCGGCAGGCCGAGCGGCTGCATGACCGTCTCGCCCGGCAGGGGTTGGAGGGGCAGGCGGTCTACTCGTCCCCGCTGCCCCGGTCCCTTCAGACGGCGGGAATGGCCACGCGGGACCTGAACCTGCCCCCCGTCACCCCCGACCCCGGCCTGATCTCCTGGGCGGTGCCTGACGAGGCGGACGGAATGCCCACGCGGGAATTCCAGACCCGCTACGCCACCCCCGGCGGCGTCTTTCACCCCTTCGAGTCGGTCAGCGAATCCTGGGCCTCCCTCGTCACCCGCGCCTCGCACACGCTGCTGACGCTGGCGCGGCGGCACCGGGGGCAGACCACGCTCGTCTTCACCCACGCGGAGGTCGTCAAGGCGTCCCTCGTGGCGTTCGGCAACCTTCCCCTGCTGCCGCCCTTCGAGGTGGAGGTGAGGCCGGCGTCGGTCACGGAATGGCGGACGGGGGGCGACCCCGCCGCGTGGCCTCCGCCCTTTCTGGCCTGGACGCTGGCTCGGTGGAACGACGCCGCTCATCTGGAGGGAGGGGAGGGGTGAGGATTCCCGGCCTGGACCTCCCCGTCTTCCCGGATGCCGACCGGCTCACGCTTCCCTTCGCGGACGTGACGCTGGGCGGTTACCTGTGGCGGCAGCCTCATGCCGCGCCCGCCGCCCTGCTGCTGCACGGCTGGGGGCAGGACGCCTCGGACATGGCGTGCCCGGCGAGGCTTTTCCACCAGGCCGGATGGCACGCCCTGAGTCTTTCCCTGCGCGGCTGGCGCGGGTCGAGCGGGTGCGACGACTACGGGCGCAGCGGGCCAGGGGACACCTTGCGGGTGCTGAATTGGCTCCGGGACAGGCCCGACGTGACCTCCACGGTGCTGCTCGGGTTCTCGCTGGGCGGGCTGGTGGCGCTGCTGACCGCCGTGCGGGAACATCAGGCGCGCCTGGTCGTCGCGGTCAATGCCCCCACCGACCTGCGCGGGGTGTACAAGGCCACCTCCTCCCGGATCCTGCGCCGCTCCTACGACGCCGTGCTGACGGAGGCGCAGTGGGAGGAGGGCTCGCCCATCCGCTGGGCCGGGCGGCTGCGGACCCCGGCGCGGGTGGTGGTGGGCACCCACGACGCCCTGTGTCCCCCGGCCCTGGGCCGCGAGTTCGCCCGGGCGTCGGGGGCGGGGCTGCTGGAGGTCCAGGGGATGGCCCACCTGCCGAGCGAGGCCGAGTGGGCACTCATCGTGCGGGCGGCGCTGGAGGGCGGGGCGGGGTAAGCCGAGGGAGCCCGACGTGGGACGGGGCTGGGTCCCTTCTCCCAATCTGCGCTCGCTGGGTGTGTCGTCCCCCCGCCCAGATCGGTGGGGAGGCTGTCCCGGCGGGAGGGCCGAACACGTCACCGAGGGGGAAGGCGGGGGTCGGGCACGAATCCCTTCCCACGGCCGCCACCCTGTTCAGCCTCCTCGTCTCCGGGGCCGCCGGGAGCCTCAAGGTGCCCGGTCCTCCCCCAGAGCGCTGACGACCGCGGCGCACCTCATCTGGGGCGGCGTGACGGGGGGGCGGCGGCGGGGGTGACCGTCGACGGCGGGAGAAGGACCTCCGCCTCCTGGCCGGGGGCCTCCCCGCCCTGAGCCGCCCGCGGGACCTCCTCCTGGCCCTGGTAGGCGCGGCTGGGCAGCCAGTAGCGCACGGCCCAGCGGTGCAGCAGCAGGGCGGCGGGACCCGCGAGCATGGCGCCCAGCGCCCCGCCGAGAGCGAGGCCCACGAGTACGGCGACGAGGAGGGCCGCCGGGGTGAGCCGGGTGGTGCGGCCCATAATCATCGGCCCCAGGATGTTGCCCCCGATCTGGTTGAGGAGGAAATACAGCCCCGCCACCAGGCCCAGCGTGAGGGGACCCTGCGGGAGGGCCAGCAGCAGCGGGGGGATGACGGCGATGATGATGCCGACGAAGGGAATCAGCCACGACAGGGCGGTGAGCAATCCCAGGGCGAGCGGGTTGGGCACCCCCAGCAGCAGCAGGCCCAGCGCGGCGAGGACCCCGACCCCCAGGCCGGTCAGGAGCAGCCCCCGGATGGCCCGGCCAAAGGACAGGCTAACATCCTCCGACAGCCGGGCCAGGCCGGGCTGCCATTCGCGCGGAAACGCCTTCAGGAGCCCGGTGGTGATCCGGGGGTAGTCCAGGGCGAAATACAGCGCCAGCGTGAGCAGCAGGCCGATCCGCCCCAGCCACGCCAGCCAGTCGGCCAGCAGCGAGGGGCTGGAGGACAGCAGGCGGTCGAGCAGCGGGCCGATGTTGCTGACGATCTCCGCTGCCCGGTTCTGCACGTACTCGGCGAGGCGGGCCTGAAGCTGCTCGACGCCCGGCACGTCGCTGGGGTGCCGCAGCGCCCGGTCGAGGAGCTGGGTCAGGAGATCGGCGAGGGCGGGCAGGCTGTTCACGAAGCTGAGGACCTGATCCGCCAGCCGCCAGAAGAGCAGCGCCGAGACGCCGAGCAGGGCCAGGGTAAACAGCAGCACGCCCCAGCCCCGGGCCAGCCCCCGACGTTCGAGCCAAGTCAGCGCCGGGTTGATCAGGTAGGCGATGGCGTAGGCGCCGCCCACCGTCAGCAGCACCCCGCTCAGCCGCCGCGCCAGGAGGAACAGGAGGACCAGCCCCAGCAGGTAGACGGGCAGCCGCACCTGCGGCCTGGCCCACAGGTCGTGCAGAAGCTGCGGCACGGTTCGTTTGGAGTTCACGGCGGCTCCTCGGCGGGGATGATTCGGGGGCGGGGTGTACCTCAGCATTATGCGGCCCCAGGCGCGTTCGGGGCGGCGAGGGACCCTGCCCCCGTCCCGCCCAGCGGAGCGAGGTCGCGGGTCACCGGGACCCCGCCGCGGGTCCGCCCCGTCCTGGGTCGCCCACCCCGCCGTTCGCCCGCGCTACCCTGTCCCCCATGCCGGAAGCTCTCCTCACGCTGGATATCGAAAAACTCGTCGCCGGGGGGATGGGCCTCTCACGGGACGAGTCCGGCGTGGTCCTCGTGCGCGGGGCGCTGCCGGGCGAGCGGGTCGTGGCCGCGGTGCGGGCGGGCCGCGGCGTGCGCCAGGGCGTGACCCGCGAGGTGCTGGCGCCCAGCCCCGACCGGGTGGAGGCCCCCGACCTCCCCACCGTGGACCTCGCGCACGCCGCCTACCCGGCGCAGCTCGCCTACAAACGCGGCTTCGTGGCGGAGGCCCTGACCCGCATCGCCAAGCTGCGGCACCCCGTGGCGGAGACGGTGCCCAGCCCGCGCGAGTGGCACTACCGCAACACGGCGCAGTACCTCGTGACCCCGGGGGGCCTCGCCTACCGGGAGCGCCGGGGCCGCGACCCGCAGCCCGTGGGCCAGGACCCGCTGGTGATGGAGGCGGTCCAGGCGGTGATGGACCGCCTGGACCCCGAGCGGCTGGACCCCGCCACCGAAGTCGCCTTCCGCGCCAGCCGCCTGACGGGCGAGGTGGTCGCCGCGCTCATCGGGGCGGGCGAGCCGAGGGTGTTCCTGCGGGCCTCCGATCATCTCATGGACGCGGGGGTCGTCGGGGTCAGCCTCGCGCAGCCCTCCGGGAAGAGGTTCGGGGCGGGCGTCCGCCTGATCGCGGGCGAGGCCGAGATTCAGGAGCAGTTCGGGCGGGTGCGGGTGGGGGTCACGGCGACGGGCTTCGCGCAGGTCAACCCCGAGGCGGCGGGGCTGGCGTACATCCACGCGGCGGAACTCGCCGGGAGCGGGCTGCACGCGGTGGACCTCTACGGGGGCTCGGGCGCCATCGGGCGGCACCTCGCGCCCCACTTCACCCGTGTGACCGTGCTGGACACGGCGGCTGAGGCCTTGAGCCGCGGGCGGCAGGCGGTCGCCCAGGGCGGTGAGCGCAACGTGACCTTCCGCAGCGGCGACGCCTCGCGCTTCGGCGAGCTGGGCACCGACGTGATCGTGGTGGACCCACCCCGCGCGGGCCTGGACGAGGAGGTGCGCGACCACATTCACGCGAGTACCGCCGACCGCCTGGTGTACGTGAGCTGCGACCCGGCGACCTGGGCGCGCGACGTGGGCGACCTCACCCGGCGGGGCTGGCGGCTGGGCTCGGTCACGCCCCACGACTTCTACCCCCAGACGAGCCACGTGGAAGTGGTCAGCGTCCTCGACCGCTGAGGCGTGGGCCTAGACTGGGCCATGCCCTACCTGCGCGTCACCTGCCCCCCGCTGCCCGCCGAGCGCAAGCGCCACATCGCCGGGCAACTGACCGAGGCGGTGAACCTCCTCTTCTTCTCGCCCCGTGGCGGCCCCACCCGCGAGGAATTGCGGGAGCGCACGACCATTCACTTCACCGAGTACGGCGGGGACGACCTGTACATCGGGGGGCGCTCCAGCGGCGAGCGCGGCGTGACTGACCTGACGGTGGAATTGTCCGACTGGAACATGGGCGTGTGCCAGCAGCGGCGGGTGGCGCGGCACCTCACCCCCCTGCTCGCCCGGCTGTTCGGGGTGAAGGACCCGGACAACGTCAACCTCCGCTTCCACTCCTACCCGCCCACGGCCTTTGCCGCCGGGGGCCGCCTCCTCGCCGACCGGGTGCCCCGGATCGGTCAGGCGATGAAAAAGCTTCAGGGTTGACGGAAGCGCCCACCCGGGCTGCTACCCTCCTCCCATGCTGGACGTTCTGGTGATCGGCGCGGGCCTCGCGGGCCTGACGGCGGCGCGCGTGCTGACGCGGGCGGGGCGGCGCGTGCGCGTGCTGGAGGCGGCGGGGGTCGGCGGGCGCCTGACGACCCGGGTGGTGGACGGCTACACGCTCGACGCGGGGTATCAGGTGATCTTCCCGGCATACCCGGCGCTGCGGCGGCACCTTGATTTTGGCGCGCTCGACCTCGTCCAGATTCCCTCGGCGGCGGTGATCCGCTGGGGGGCGCGGGCGGAGGTGCTGGGTGACCCCCTCCGCGACCCGGGCAGCCTGCCGGGCTCGCTGACTTCGCGGGCACTCACCCTGGGGGACAAGCTGCGGGTGGCCCGTCTGGTCGCTCAGCTCCGCGCCCCCTCCCCGCACTCCCTGCTCAACGGCCCCGACGAGACGACGGAGAGTTACCTGCGGCGCCAGGGCTTCAGCGAGGGGGCCATCGACGCCTTCTTCCGCCCCTTTTTCGGGGGCATCTTCCTGCGGCGCGACCTGGGTGCGAGCGCGCGGCTCTTCCGCTACTACTTCCGCATGCTGGTGGACGGCGGCACGGCCCTGCCCCGCCGCGGGGTGGGGGAGATCCCGGCCCAGCTCGCCCGGGACCTGGACGTGACGACCGGCGTGCGCGTCACCCGCCTCCTGCCGCACCCGGAGAATGGGCATGTCACCGCCGTCACCTCCGCCGGGGAGATCGACGCCCGCTCGGTGATCGTCGCCACCGACCCGGGCACCGCGCAGGCATTGACGGGGGAACCCGTGTCGCGCGGGAGCCTGGGCAGCACGTACCTGTACTACGCCTCGGCCACCGCGCTCGACCGCCAGCCCCGCCTCCTGCTGAATGCGGAGGACGGGCTGATCAACAATGCCCAGTGGGTCAGCAACGTCATCCCCGAGCGGGCCCCGGCGGGGGAGCACCTCCTCACCGTCTCGGTCCTGGGCCTGCCCGACCTCGACGACGATTCACTGGACGCCCGGGTGCGCGGCGAGCTGAGCCGCTGGTACGGGGCGGGCGCAGGCGGTTTGCGGACCCTGGGCATCGAGCGCATCCACCACGCCCAGTACCCGCAGCCCCCCGAGTACGCCGCGACCCTGCCCGGCCACGCCACCGGTCTCCCCGGCGTCCTCCTCGCGTCCGAGGTCACCGCGTCGAGCAGCATCCAGGGCGCGATGGAAAGCGGGGAGAAGGCGGCGGCGATCCTCCTCGGGGACCTCTCGGGCATGAGCCGCCCGCGCGGGGCGTGAGAAGCGCCCGCCCTATCCTGTCTTCCATGACCGCCCACCTCGACCACCTCGTCGTCGCCGCCCGCACGCTGGAGGAGGGCCGCGCGTGGCTGGAGGGGCGCCTGAACGTTCCGGCGCAGCCCGGCGGCGAGCACGAGCGGTTCGGCACCCACAACGTCCTGCTCTCGCTCGGCCCCGCGGCGTACCTGGAGGTCATTGCGGTGAATCCACAGGCCCCTGCCCCGGAGCGCCCGCGCTGGTTCGGCCTCGACACGCCCGAAATGCGCGAGCGGCTGGAGGACGGCCCGCTGCTGATCCACTGGGTCGCGCGGGTGCCTGACCTGGACGGCTTGGACCTCGCCCCCTTCGGCGAGCCGCTCGACCTCGCCCGCGGCGAGAACCGCTGGACGCTCACCGTGCCGGGGGACGGCTCCCTACCCGGGGGCGGCGTGCGCCCCAGCCTGATCCGCTGGCACACCCCATCCCCGCCCACGCGCCTCCCCGACGCGGGCGTGCGCCTCCTGACCCTGCGCCTGGGGACTCCCGACCCCGACGGTTTGCGGAACGTCCTGAACACGCTCAACCTCGTGGGCGAGGTGGAGGTTTACGAGGCGCCGCAGCCCGAACTCGTGGCGATGCTGGAGACGCCGGAGGGCCCAGTGACCCTGTGAGGGAAGTGGCGCCCCCGTTCATCCCCGAGGTCCGCGCGATGCTCGACGCGTTGCTGCCGGGAGTTCAAGCCGCGCTGGGTCCTGGCCTCGTGGGCCTGTACCTGCGCGGCTCACTCGCCCTGGGCGACTTCGACCCGGTCACGAGCGACATCGACTTCCTCGCCGTGACCGAACGGCCCGTCACGGGGGAGCAGTTCGCCGCCCTGGCCAAGTTGCACGAGAGGCTGGCGACCCTTCCGAACCCCTACGCGCACCACCTGGAGGGTTCTTACATCGACCGCGCGGCCCTGCGCCGCTTCGGCCCGGATGAGCGGCGGCACCCGTCCATGGGGCCGGATTGGTCGTTCGACTGGGGCGACCACGGCGCGGACTGGGTGCTGGAACGCTGGATCGTCCGCGAGCGGGGGGTGACCCTCCTGGGGCCGGACCCGAAGACGCTGATCGAGCCCATCACGCCGTCCGAACTCAGGACCGCCGTGCGGGAGCAACTGCGCTGGTGGGCGGCATTGCCGGATAGGCCTAACTGGCTCCGGCGCCGCAGCTATCAGGCCTTCGCCGTCGAGACGATGTGCCGCGCGCACCTCACCCTGCGGACGGGCGAGTTGCCGAGCAAGCCGCAGGCCGTCGCCTGGGCGCTGGGGGCCTTGCCGGAGGAATGGCGCCCGCTCATCGAACGTTCGAGGCTCTGGCGCGAGGACGAAACGCCGGACCCGGACACGTTGCCGGAGGTGATGCGCTTCGTCCGCTGGGCGGCAGAAACGGCTTCCTGACGGCCCTGGCCTCTTCAGGACCTGGAACGGGGCGAGTACGCGCTGGCCTGGTCCTCCCGCCCGGGCCGCCTGCCGTGCAGCAGCGCCGCCGCGATCAGCCCCGCCACGAAGCCGAAGAGGTGCGCTTCCCAGGAGATCAGGGGGTTGGTCGGCAACACACCCCACAGCGCCCCGCCGTACAGGAACAGCGCGACCACGGCGACGCCGATGGCGGCGGGTGTCCGCTCCCACCAGCCCACCCCCAGCAGGAAGGCGAGGTAGCCGAACACGAGTTCCGAGGCGCCCAGGTGCAGGCTGCCCCCGCGGCCCAACAGCCACACGAGCAGCCCGCCGACCACGACGATCACCAGCGTCGCCACGAGGAAGCGGGCTGCCCCGCGCAGCGCGCTCATAAAGGCGAGCACGGCGAGGGGCACCGTGTTGGCGATGAGGTGCCCGAAGCTCCCGTGGAGGAAGGGCGCAGTCAGGATGTGGGAGAGGCTGCCCGGGTCGCGCGGCACGATCCCGTACCCGTCGAGCGTCCCCCCGAAGACGAACTGGTCGAGAACTTCCTGTCCCCAGACGAGACCGACGAGGAGCAGCGTGAGCCGTGCGGCCACGCCTGTGGGGGAACGCCTGCGAGGGGGCTGGGGAGGAAGGGTGGGCCGCCGTCTCACTCCCCCAGTCTGACCCAAAAGGGGAGGGGCCACCGGGAGCGTTCCCCCAGTGGCCCCAGTCCCCGAGTTCCTTACCCCGCGACCCGGCCCTTCAGCGCGCCCTGCTCCTGCAAGTATTCGGCGATCTGCACCGCGTTCAGCGCCGCCCCCTTCAGAAGCTGGTCGCCCGCCACGAACAGGTCCAGCCCGCCCTCGAACACCAGCGAGGAGCGGATGCGCCCCACCTCCACGTCGTACTTGCCGCTGGCGGTGAGGGGCATGGGGTAGAGCTTGGCCCCGGGATCGTCGCGCACCTCGACGCCCGCCGCGCGGCCCAGCAACTTGCGGGCCTGCTCGGGCGTGGCGGGGCGCTCCAGCTCCAGCGTAATCGCCTCGCTGTGAGTCCGCAGGGTGGGGATGCGCACGGCGGTGCAACTGATCTTCAGCGAGTCGTCGCCCAGAATCTTGCGCGTCTCCCAGACGACCTTCATCTCCTCCTTGGTGTAGCCGTTCTCCTGGAAGGCGTCGATGTGCGGGATCACGTTGAAGGGGATGGGGTGGGCGAAGACCTCCGCCCCCGCCTCACCGCCGCCGAGGACCACGCGCGTCTGGTCGAGCAGCTCCTTGATGCCCTTCTGCCCGGCGCCGCTCGTGGCCTGGTAGGTCGAGACGATCATGCGCCTCACGCCGAACTCGCGGTGCAGGGGCGCGACCGCGACGACCGCAACCGCCGTGGTGCAGTTCGGGTTGGCGATGATCCCCTTGTGCCGCAGCGCCGCCTCGCCGTTGACCTCGGGGACGACCAGGGGCACGTCCGGCTCGTAGCGGAAGGCGCTGGAGTTGTCGATCACGACCGCGCCGCCCGCCACCCACGCCGGGGCTTTCTCCTTGCTGATCGACCCGCCCGCGGACGCCAGGATCAGGTCGGCGTTGATGGCCCCCTCGGGCGTGGCCTGCACCGTCAGCTCCTGGCCGCCAAAGGGCAGCTTGACCCCCGCCGAGCGCGGGCTGGCGTAGAGCTGCAACTCGCCAAATTTCAGCGTGCTGCTCTCCAGCACCCGCAAGAGTTCGTGCCCGACGGCCCCCGTGGCTCCCACAATCGCTACGCGCATTTCCACGCCTCCTTCAAGAACTGTGTATGCCGAAAAAAGGCCGCCGCGCAGGAGTTGCGGGCGGCTCAGACGCGAAGCCGCCCTACGGGGTGGTCGTCAGGGGGCGGCGCATGGGGGCAAGGTACCCGCCGGGGGCCGGGGGGTCAAGGGGCCAGGCTAGGGGAGGGCCTCACCGTTTCTTGCGGAGGAAGGTCAGCCAGCCCGCCCGCTCGGCCCGCCCGGCGGGGGCGATGTCGCTCATCTTGATCTCGGCCTCGGGGTGGGGGGCCATCTCCCAGTTCCCGGAGACGAGGATCATGCCGCCGTAGCGCCCCGCCGCGTACAGGGCGTGGGCATGTTCCTGCTCCTCGGTGAGGGCGCGGGGGTCGGCCAGGGCTTCGAGCATCGCCTGAAGGCTGTCGTCCTCACAGGTCCAGCACCCCCTCGAAAAGGTGGCTTCTTGACCGTAAATGCGAATCCTGACCGGCATGGACGCTCCCGGGCCGAACGGGCTGATCACCGTCCGGGCTTGTCAGTTGTCTTGACCCGCCCAGCATAGCGCACGGTGGAAGGGGGCTGGTGATCCGTGTCCTCCACCCCCAGCAGGCGCAAGGTCGGATTTTGGCCGGTCTGGCTGCGTTCGATCCCTCAGTCCGCCTCGCCGACAGCTCCCCTGGGAACGCTTGAGGCGACATGAGGAGTTGGGCGGGGCGGCCTTCCCGGCGGCTGGCACGAGGGCGAGCTATGCTCGCCACCCCCTCCCCCGCAAGCGGGGAGAAAGAGTCCTCATCCCACACGGTGTTTTCCGTATTGCACATCAGGCGTTAGGAGGGGAGCCAGGTCCGTCCTTGACCCTCCGGGGGCCCGAGCCTGTTGCCTCCCCCCAGCTCGCAACTTCGCGCTCGCCCCGCCTCACCCCTTCTGGCCCAGCCGCCGCTCGTTTCCGGCCTGAAGGCGGGTGATGTTGTCGCGGTGCTGCCAGGTCAGGAGCGCGGCGAGAAAGGCGACCGTCAGGATCAGCCAGCCCGGGCGGGCGAGGGCCGCGGCCAGCGTCACGGCGGTCAGCGCCCCCAGGATGCTGCCCGCGCTCACGAAGCGGGTGAGCCAGATGCAGGCCGTCCCGACCACGAAGGCGCCGCCGCCCACCACCGGGTCCACGGCGGCCATCGTGCCGAAGCTGGTCGCCACGCCCTTGCCGCCGCGCCAGCCCAGGAAGGGGCTGAAGTTGTGGCCCAGCACGGCGGCCACGCCGCACAGGGCGCAGAGGGCGGGGTCCAGGCCCAGCGCCCTTCCCAGCCACACGGCGAGCGCCCCCTTGAGCATGTCGAACAGCGCCACGACGAGGGCGGGGCCGCTCCCCAGGGCGCGCAGCACGTTGGTGGCGCCGCTGTTGCCGCTGCCCACCTTGCGGATATCCACCCCGCGCCCCCGCGCCACCCAGGCGGCGGCGGGGATCGAGCCGATCAGGTAGGCGGCGAGCACGGCGAGGGCGGCGAGCAGGATCACGGCCCTGATTGTAGGGGCTGCGGGGCCGCCCCCGACCCGCCCACCTCATGAACTTCCCGTCAGCCGTTGTCACGTCCCGGTAAGAAGAGCGCCGTTAGGGTGGGGACGTGTCCGCCCCCCGGCCCACCCACGAGCCCGCCCGCCCGGCCGCCCTGGCCCGGGCCGGGGTTCTGGACGCGGCGCCGGAGGAAACTTTTGACCGCATCACGCGCCTGGCCGTGCGCGCGCTGAACGTGCCCTACGCGGTGCTCACGCTGATGGACGCGGAGGGGGGATTCACCAAGTCCTGCCACGGCCCGGGGCTCGCCGGAATGGGCCTGCCCCGCGAGGAGCGGCCCCGCGGCTGGCCCACCCTCCCGGACGGTCCGCTGCACATCGGGGACCTGGCCGCCGACCCACGCTTTCAACGCCACCCGCTCTTCGGCCTGGGGTCGCGCCTGGGCGTGCGGATGTACGCGGGCGTGCCCCTGGTGACCCCGGGGGGCGAGCGGCTGGGCACGCTGTGCGTCCTCGATACCCGGGCGCGGACGCTGGGCGCCCACGAGCAGGACCTCCTGCACAGCCTCGCCGCGCTCGCAACGGATGAGCTGGAGCGGCGGGCCTTGCGGCTGGACCTCGCCCGCGCCCAGGAGCAGGAGGCGCTCTTGCAGGACCTCGCCCGGCTGATCGAGGGTCCCCTGATGCCCGAGGAGACGGCCCGCAGGGCCCTGGGACGGCTGCACTCGGGCCTGCCCCTGGACGGGTCGGGCCTGCTGCGCCGCACCCGGGAGGGCGTGGAGGTCAGGGCCGGGGGAGGAGGGCACGGGGAGGTGCTTCGCGCCCTCGGCCCGGGGGGCGCCGGGTGGGCTGCCCACGAGGGGGAGGAACCCCTCTTCCTCGTGGGCGCCCGGGGGGTCGCGCAGGCCTTTCCCGAGCTGGCGGAGGCGGGGCTGGGGGCGCTGGCCTGGCTGCCCCTGCCGGGTGGGGAGGACGCGGCCCACGCCCTGGCCTTCCTCCGGGTGGGTGAATCCCCCTGGACTCCCGAGGAGCGCCGGGCGCTAGAGGCGGGCGCCCGCGCCGTGGCCGTGGCCCTGGAGCGGGCCGAACATGACCGGCGGCTGGAGCGGGCCGTCCTGACCGACCCCCTGACCGGGTTGGGTAACCGCCACGCCTTTGACCGCGCGCTGGAGGAGGCCGACGGCCTGCGCGCGCGGGGCGGGGTGGGCTACGTGCTCGCGCTGGTGGACCTCGACGGGATGCGGCGGGTGAACGACGAGTACGGCCGCGCCCGCGGCGACGAGCTGCTGCGCGAGTTCGCCCGGCAGCTCCAGCACCCCGACGTGGCCGCCTACCGCCTGGGCGGCGACGAGTACGCCCTGCTCCACCTGAACCCCGGCCTGCCCGAGGCCGCCGCGCAGGCGCTCGTGAACCGGGTGGCGGGGGCGGTGCGCTTTACCCGCAGCCTGGCCTTCCCGGTGGGCGCGTCCGTGGGGGTCGCCACCGTGCCCGACGACGCCCCGGGGGCAACCGGGGCCCTGCGCGCCGCCCTGCGCCGGATGCACGCCCAGAAGCGCGCCCGCCGGGGGGCCGGGCATGGCCGCTGACGCCCCGGGCCCCGCTACCCTGGAGCCGATGACCGTCACCCTGCTCGATCACGTCGCCATCGCCACCCCCGACCTCGACCTCGGGGCCGCGCCCTACCTCGCCCTGGGCCTGACCCCCGAGGGGCCGGACGAGGAGGTCCCCACGCAGGGGGTGCGGGTGCGCGCCTTCGTGGTGGGCGAAACCCTGATCGAACTCCTGGCCCCCACCCGGCCCGACAGCCCCATCGCCGCCTTTCTGGAGCGGCGCGGCCCGGGCCTGCACCACACCGCCTATCGGGTGGCCGACCTGGAGGCCGAGATGGCGCGGCTGCGGGGGCTGGGCGCCCGCTTCCTCTCGGGGGTGCCGTCGCCCGGGCGGGCGGGCACCCGGGTCGCCTTCCTGCACCCGAAATGGGGCGCGGGCACCCTGATCGAACTCGTGGAGCATCCGGCGGGGCACGGGGGGCAGGGCCACCGTTGAGCCGCCCCGCCCGACCCCTCTGGTGGCTCCCCACCCTCGCCGTGATGGGGGCGATCTGGTGGCTGAGTTCGCAGCCGCACACGCCCGGCCCGACGCTGGTGCATCCGCTTGACTGGGGGGCGCATTTCACGGCGTACCTGATCCTGGGCTTCTGCCTGGGCCGCGCGACGGGGCGGTGCGGGCTGGCGCTCGTGCTCGCCGCGTGGTTCGGGGCGCTCGACGAGGTGCATCAGGCCTTCGTACCCCCGCGCGAGGCGGGCGGGACCGACTGGCTCTTCGACCTGGCGGGGGCCTGGCTGGGCGCCTTCCTCGCCACCCGCCGCCGTGCGGAGGCGTCGCCCGTCGCAGTTCTGTCAGAAGCCCCCCGCTAGCCTGAGGCCCATGACCCGCGCCGCGCCCTCCACCCCCCTCCGGTTCGCTCCCCAGGCGCAGGCGGTGGGGCGCGCGTTGGAGGGACTCGACCGGGTGATCCTGGGCAAGCCCACCCAGGTGCGGCTGGCGGTCGCCTGCCTGCTCGCCCGCGGCCACCTCCTGATCGAGGACCAGCCCGGCGTGGGCAAGACCACCCTGGCGCACGCGCTCGCCCGCACCCTGGGCCTCGCGTTCCGGCGGGTGCAGTTCACCTCCGACCTGCTCCCCGCCGACCTGCTGGGCGTGAGCATCTGGGACGCGCGCGAGGGGATCTTTCGCTACCACCCCGGCCCGGTCTTCTCGGAAGTCCTCCTCGCCGACGAGATCAACCGGGCGACCCCGAAAACGCAGGGCGCGCTGCTGGAGGCGATGGAGGAGCGCACCGTCAGCGAGGGCGGCGTCACCCGGCCCCTCCCCGACCCCTTCTTCGTGATCGCCACCCAGAACCCGGCGGCCTTCGTGGGCACGTCGCCGCTGCCAGAGGCGCAGCTCGACCGCTTCCTCCTTACCGTGACCCTGGGCTATCCCGACCCCCGCGCCGAGCGCACGCTGCTGGAGACGGGCGGGCGGGCGCAGGCGGTGCGCGACCTCCCCGCCGTGCTGGACAGCGCCACCCTCCTCGCGGCCCAGCGGGAGGTGGACGCCGTTCACGCCGCGCCCCCGCTGCTGGACTACCTTCAGCAGCTCGCCCGCGCCACCCGCGGCCATCCGGCCCTCGCCGCCGGGCTCAGCCCCCGCGCGCTGCTCGCGCTCCTCGCGGTGAGCCGCGCCTGGGCCTTCCTGGCGGGCCGGGACATGGTCCTGCCGGAGGACGTGCAGGCCGTCTTTCCCGCCCTGAGCGCCCACCGCCTGCCCCCCCGAGACCCCGGGGTGCGGATAGGCGACGTGACCGCCCGGATTCTGGCCGAGACGCCGATCCCCTAGGGCCGAGTGTGATGCGCCAGCCGCGTCGGCAGGACGCCCCCTCCCCCTCCCTGCGGCCCACCCGGCTGGGACTTGTCTTCCTGGGCCTGATCCTGGTCACGCTGGTGGGCTGCATCAATTACGGCCTGAGCCTGGGGTACGGGGTGACCTTCCTGCTCGGCGGCGTGTGGGTGGCGACGGCGGCGCACGCGACCCGGGCGGGGCGGGCGCTGGGGGCCACGCTGGAAGCCCCGGCGGAGGTGGTGGCCGGAACGGACGCGGCCTTCGTGGCGCGGGTGTCGAGCAGTGGCCCCGCTTTGACGGCGGTGGTCCGGGCCGGATCAGGACGGCGGGCGGCTTCGTCCACCGTCCATGTCCCGGCGGGGGAGACGGCGACGGTCACCCTCCCCGTCCCGGCGCCTGTCCGTGGTTCCCTCACGCTCACCCGCCCCGGCGTGGCGGCCCTCGACCCCCTGGGGCTGTGGGAGGTGGGGCGCCCCCTCCCGGCCCCCGCCCCCCTGACGGTCTTCCCGGCGCCCGAGGCGAACGCGCCGCCCCCGCCTCCCCGCCCGGTCGCCAGCGTGGGGGAGGGGACGGGGCGCACCCGCGGCGACGAGGAGTTCAGCGGCCTGCGCGCGTACGTCCCCGGCGACTCCCCCCGGCAGGTCTCGTGGCGCCACGCGGCGCGCACGGGAACACTGCTCACCCGCGAGACGGACGCACCTGCGGGCACGGCGCTCGCCCTCGACTGGGCCGAGACGGCGGCCCTGCCCGGCACCGAGGCCCGGCTCTCGCGGCTGGCGGCGTGGGTCAATGCGGCGCGGCGCTCGGGCACGCCCTTTCGCCTCACGCTGCCGGGCGTGGCGCTGCCCGTCGGGGCGGGGGAGGCGCACGCCCGGGCGGCTCTGACCGCGCTCGCCCGGCATGAACCGCTGCCCGCTCCGCCCGCCCCGTCGAAGAAAGCCGTCCCCCGTCCCCCCCTCCCCGGCGCCCCGCTGCGCTTCACCCTGTTCGCCCTGGCGGTCGCGCTCGCCCCCGCCGCGCTCAGGCAGCCCGTGTGGCTGACCGCCCTCATCGCGGGCGTGCTGGGCTACAGCGCCGCGCGGACCCTGCGCCGCCTTCCCGCACCGCCCACCCTGCTCCTGGGCCTGACGGCGGGGCTGGGGATCGCCCTGCTGAACGCCGAGTACGGCACCCTGCTCGGGCGCGAGGCGGGCACGGCGCTGCTGGGCCTGCTCGTCGCGCTCAAGGCCGCCGAGACGCGCACCCGGCGGGACGGGCGGCTGCTCGCGCTCCTGGGGATCTTCGTGACCCTCACCCACTTCTTCTTCGGGCAGGGGCCGCTCGCGGCGGCGCACGCGGCGCTGAGCGTGCTGCTGCTGCTCGCCGCGCTGGGGGGTTGGACCGGGGGGACGGGCTCGCTGCGGGCGGCGGGAGTCCTCGCCCTCCAGGCCGCGCCCCTCGCCGCGCTGCTGTTCCTGCTGTTTCCCCGGCCCGACGGGCCACTCTGGCAACTCCCCGTGCAGGACCGCGCCCGCACCGGCCTGGCCGACGAGATCACCGCGGGCGAGTTCGGCGACCTCGCGCAGAGCCGGGCGGTCGCCTTCCGCGCCGACTTCGCGGGCTCCGTCCCCGCCCCCTGGGACCTCTACTGGCGCGGCCCGGTGTACGAGGCCTACGACGGCCTGCGCTGGACCCAGGTGCGCGCCCGCGTCCCCTCACCCAGCGTGGAGTTCACCGGTCCTTCCCTGGCCTACACCCTCACCCTCGAACCCAGCGGCAAGCCGTGGCTCCTCGCGCTCGACACGCCGACCCGCCTGCCGCCCGGCGCGTTCCTGACTGACGCGTTCCAGGCCGTGACCCCCCGGCCCGCCACGGGCCGCACCCGCTACACCTTCGAGGGCCGCCGCGCCCGGCTGGGGGTGCGCGAAAGCGTGGAGCGCCTGAACTTCGACCTGCGGCTGCCGGTGGGGGAGAGCCCCCGGGCCCGTGCCCTCGCCGCGTCCTGGCGCACCCTACAGCCGGACGCCCGGGTGGCGGCGGCGCTGGAGTTCCTGCGGCGGGGCAATTTCCGCTATACCCTCTCGCCCCCGGCGCTGCCCGCGCACGACCGGGTGGACGCCTTCCTGTTCGGCACTCGGCAGGGCTTCTGCGAACACTACGCCTCGGCCTTCGCGTTCCTGATGCGCGCGGCGGGGCTGCCCGCCCGGATCGTCGGCGGTTACCTGGGCGGCGAGCCCAACCCCGACGGCGGCTACCTGATCGTGCGCCAGCAGGACGCCCACGCCTGGACGGAGGTGTGGCTGCCTGGTCAGGGCTGGGTGCGGGTGGATCCCACCGCCGCCGTCGCGCCCGCCCGGGTGAACGCTGATCTGCCCACCGCGCTGCGCCAGCCCACCGCCCTGGCCGCCCCCTCGCCCGGGGGATTGGACCGCGTCGCCCTGCGCCTCGACGCCCTCCAGAACCGCTGGAATACCTGGGTCGCCGGGTACGGCGGCGATCAGCAGCGCGCCCTGCTGGGCCGCCTGGGCGTGGGCGGGGTCGGGAGCCCCCTCTACCTCGCGCTGGGTGGGGGGCTGCTCGCCCTGGGATTGCTGCCCGCGCTGTTCGCCGCGCGGGTGCGGTACCGCCCCACCGATCCCGCCGCCCGCCTGCTCGACGACCTCACCCGCAGGTTGCACCTGCCCCGCAACCCCGGCGAGACGCCGACCGCTTATGCCCAGCGGGCGGCCCTGAAGTATCCCGAGCAGGCGTCCGCCATCGTGGAGGCAATCCGGGCCTACCACAACGCCCGCTACGGCTCAGGCCGTGATGCCCGGGCTCTGTCCGACCTGCGGGCGGCGGTGCGCCGGGTGCGGGGACAGTGAGCGGAGGGATGAGGATAGAAAATCCCCCTATTCCTTATGCCACCCCATCATCTGATGTTCCTTTTGGCCGCAGATGCTTTGAGTGCAACTATTCTTCTGTTCTTATTATAGTATTCTAGAGGCTGCCAAGAACAAGGTTGAACTTCCAGGGCGAGAGTTTGGACAGGGCAGAATGAGTGGGTGACCCGGCGAGGCTATCCCAGCGACGTGGACGACGACACGTATCTCTTCCTGCTTCCGTACCTGCTGCTCAGTCCCGAGGATGCAAGGCAGCGGAAATACAGCATCCGAGAGGTTTTGAATGCCCTGCTGTGGGTGGCCTGCACCGGGGCACAGTGGGCCTACCTCCCCCACGATTTTCCCCCAGCGGAGACGGTGCGCCAACAGGCGCACCGCTGGTTTGAGGCCGGGTGCTTCGAAAACGCCGCCCACGACCTGCGGGTGCTCTCCCGCGTCGAGCGGTCCAGAAACGGGGAGCCGACGGCCATCATCATCGACAGCCGCACGCTGCAAAGCACGCCCGAGAGCGGCCACCGCGCGGGGTTTGATGGCGCGAAAAAGCGCAAGGGCACCAAGGTGCATCTGGCCGTAGACACCCTGGGTCATCTCCTGGCGGTGTTGACGACCCCGGCCAACGAGCAGGACAGGGCACAGGTCTTTGACCTGTGCCTGGAGGTGCAAGAAGCCACCGGCGTGAACGTTGAGGTGGCGTTCGTGGATCAGGGCTATACGGGAGAGCAGACCGCCCGACAGGCCACTGAGGCGGGCGTGGAGCTGGTGGTGGTCAAACGCCCGGAGGCGACCAAGGGCTTTATCCTGCTGCCACGCCGTTGGGTGGTGGAACGCTCCTTTGCATGGTTGTCACGGTTCCGACGGCTGGGACGCGATTTGGAGCGTTTGCCGTCCACGCTGGTCGGATTCCATTTCCTGGCCGCCTGCGTTCTGCTCTGTCACAACCTCAAGCCTCTTTTTGCCTAACGTCCTTGGCAGCCTCTAGATACTCAGCTAGATATGCCGAAGATAATATGTCCTTCATCACGAATTGCGCTTCCTGATAAATTTCGTCTGATAGAGTTAGCGCGGCCCCATTGTCATAGTCCGAGTAGTTCATCCCAGAAATTTCTAGCCTGATGTAATGCGTGCATATTCCTTTTGGACAAGCAAAAATTACATTCGTTTCAACATCGCCGTACTTGCTGGACATCACCCCTCTAAGCTTTTCTGATATCCAGACAAACAGCCCAAAAGCAAACATGTTCTGCTCGCTGATTCTGTGAATTTCGTTGGAGAATGGCGCATCAATGAATACAGTTATTGCCATTGTGAGCCTCCAGAGTCGCCGGACTCCTCTATCTCTTGATCCCGTTGCAGAATGAGGACGGGGGACAAACCTCTGCTGCTCAGTTCGTGGGGGCAGTGCCCTCGCCGGTCTCCCCCAGCAGCGCGGCCCGCTCCTCCGCCGTCAGGGCGTCCACCACGCGGCGCAGCACCACGTCCACCGCCTGATCGGCGCTCTCGTCCAGCGTCATGCCGTCGAGGAGGGGCACGCCCTCCCGCCGCGCGAGGTCCTCCAGGAATTCCTGCATGAGGCGGATCTCGTCGAAGTAGCGCATGTAGCGGTGCAGGGGGCGGCTCGCCGCCGTCTCGTGGTCGCGCGTCTCGAAGTGGCGGCGGTGCTCGGCCTCGTCGGGCAGGGTGACGAGCATGGGCACGACGAGGGCGCCCGCGTAGTCCGCCGCGCGCAGGTAGCCGGGGACGAGGTGGACCCCCTCCAGCACCAGGCTGGTCCCCTCCTCGACCGAGCGGCGCACGACCGCCCCCACGCCCACGTTGACCTGCCCCACCTGATCGCGGAAGCCCGCCAGCAGCTCGGCGCGGGTGGGTTTGTCGGGCCTCGGCTCACCGGGGGGCAGCAGCGCCTCCCAGGCGTTGAAGGTGCTCGCGTGCAGCCCCGGCACGAGTTCGGGCGAGACCATCGCTCGCATGACCTGCCGGATCGAGTCGGTGCCGATCACCCGCGTGATCCCCAGCCGGTAGGCGACCTCGGCGGCCAGGTAGCTCTTGCCCGTGCCGCTCACGCCACCCAGCAGCACCACCAAAGGGCGGGGCGGGCGGCGGATCACCCGCAGCAGGCGGTAGCGGGCGCTCACGTCCGGGCCGACCTCGTCGCGCAGCAGGGCCTCGACCTTCTCGCGGATCGCGTGGCGGGTCACCAAGCGGTCCTCGCTGCCGCGCAGGTCGCGCTGGGTCACGCGGGCGACCTTGCGGGCCACGTCCGGGGTCACCCCCGCCGCCAGCAGCGACTGCACGAGCAGCCCCTTGCTGAAGGGCGTGGGGCTCCCGCCGTCCTCGCCCACCACGCCCAGCTTGCCCCGGTTGCGTTGCAGGAAGCGGTAGGTCAGCCGCAGGTGTTCCCCGTACCGCTCGGCCAGCGTCTCCTCGGTGAGCGCGTCGAGGTCGCGCACGCTGATCTCCCGGATCCCCGATTGCCGCATCCGCACGTCCACCGCGCTCGCCGTCCCGTAGGCGTCCCGCGGCGAGAGGCCGGTGTCCTCCAGCGTGCGGGCGAGCACGCCGCGGCTGAAGGGCAGCGTGCCCTTCTTCGCCGTCACGAGGATGTCCACGAAGGCCGGGGTCTGCCGGGCGGCGGCGTCCGCCACCTCGTCGCCCGCCACGTCCCGCGCAACCTCGACCATCAGGCCCTGAAGCTCAGCCGGGCTGATCGGCGAGCGCCGGGTGTTCCGAAGCTGCTGCTCGACCCGCCGCGCCACCGCCGCCGCGACCGGCCCACTCGCCCCCGCGTTCACCAACGACTCCACCACCAGCCCCCGGCTGAAGGGCCAGTGGTGCTTGGGCGTGCCGACGGTGAGTTCGGGTTGGGTCAAGGGTAGGGGCCTCCAGGGTCCGGGCAGGAACCGGGAGGCATTCTAGGGGCTGGGAAGGGAGCTGTCTGGACTGTTTGGCCGGAAGGTCGGGACGCGCTCAGGTCGGACGCGGGGTCCCCTCCCGCCGCAGGGCCCCCTCCAGCAACAGGTTCAGCGCGAGCCGCGTTTCCTCCTGCAACGTGCGGTCGGTGCCATACGCGCTCCAGCGCAGGGCGACCATCAGGTACGTATCCGCGATCAGGTTGCTGATGCGCTGGAGGCTGAGGTCGCCGCGAATCTGCCCGGCCTGGTGCAGCGGGCGCAGGATCAGCTCGATCACCTTGCTCAGGGGCAGGGCCTGGTAGGCGGTGCGGGCCCGCTCGGGGTTGGGGTTCATCACCTCGTAGGCGAGCGGCGGGAAGAGGTCGCGCTCGCGCCCGCTCTCGGTGGCGAGGTCCTCCCAGATCTCGTACAGCACCGTCAGCGGGGGCACGCCCTCCCCCAGCCGGGCTTCCGCCTTGTCGCGCAGGCGGTCCATCACCTCGCTGCCGTAGTCGAGGAGGACCGCCTCCTTGTAGGGGTAATAGTTGAAAAAGGTCCCGCGCGAGACGTTGCTGGCCCGGGCGATGTCGGTCGCGGTGGTCGCCTGGAAGCCGCCCCGCTTGAACAGGTCGAGGGCTACGCTGTAGATCCGCGCGCGGCGGCGTTCCTTCTGGCGCTCCCGGAGCGACGACGAGTCCATAGTCCTCCAGATATAGCGCCTGCGGTTCAAAATTGCACCCCGTCAAACCTGGGAAGAGCGCGGCGGGTGGTGGGCGGCAGGGGGGACCGCACCGGAACGGGCCTCTGCTCCCCGGGACAGGAAGGGTGGAGGGTCAACTCTGAGCCTCGCCGACCCCGGTGGGGAGTCCGGCTGCCCTGAGACCGCGGCAAGCCGGTTCCCCTCACCCCCTTGCCGCAACCCCAAAGCCGGGTTAGGGAAAAGGCCATCCTTTCCCTCCGGGCGTCCCCGATGCTGGCCCCATGAAACCTATCACCCCCACGATGCACGGCGGCCTCGACTACGCCTCCTGCGCCACGATGCTGGCCGCCCCGTCACTGCTGAACCTCAGCCCCGGCGCCCGGACCCTGTCCTACCTGTTCGCCGGGTCGTACCTGATGGTCAGCGCCCTCACCGACTACCCGCTGGCGATCCGGCGCATGATCCCCTTTCCCCTGCACGGCAAGATCGAGCTGGCGACCGTCCCCGCCCTGCTGCTCGTCGCCGCCCTCCAGAAGGAGACGCGCGACCGGGCCTACTTCCTGGGGCTGGCGGGCACGGTGGCCGGGGCCTACTCGCTGACCGACTGGGAGGCCAACCCCGACGCCTGACCGGGCTCAGGGCTCGAAGCTGTCCTGAAAGGCGTAGCGGTCGCCGCGCACCCAGTAGTTCACGTAGGACACGCGCCGCGCCCCGCTGTACGTCGTGCGCCGCAGCAGGAAGGACGCCGTGCCGATGGGCACCCGCAGCAGGTCCGCCTCCTCCTGGCGCAGGTTGACCGCTTCCAGGTTCTGCTCCACCCGCGTGAGGGGCACTCCCATGCTCACCATCACCTCGTGGATGCTCTCGGTGCCCAGGTTGTGGTCGAGCAGGCCCGGCACGAGCGCCGCGTTGATGTACCGCTTCTCGATCACCAGCGCCTCGTCGCCCGCCGTCCGCAGGCGGTGGATGAAGATCACCGGGTCGCCGGGCTGAAGCTGAAGCACCAGGGCGATCTCGGGCGTCGCCTCGATCTGCATGGCGCGCAGCACGGCGGTGCGGTGATCCGGGTGCCGCGCCCACTCCTTGAAGGGCCGCACCCGGAACATCCCCTGCCGGAAGCGCTTGCCGGTGGGAAAGGTGCCCGCCCCCTGCACCCGGTAGACGTACCCCTCGCGCTCCAACTCGTCGATGGCGCGGCGGGCGGTCATGCGCGAAACCTCAAATTCGCGGGCCAGTTGCGGTTCACTGGGGAGAGGCAACCCTTCCGGGTAGTGCCCGCCCAGCAGGCGATCTTTCAGCGTCGTTTTGATGAGCGGGTACTTCGCCATGCATCCCTCCGAACCCCCGCAGGCACGGGGGCCTTTGGAAACTCATCTTAGAGTTTGTGTCCGAGGTACACAAGGCGGCCTTGTCTGTTACGGGTGACGAGACATACGGGTGTGACCTTCCCCCGGGACCTCTGCGGGAAGGCGAGGTGAATTCGGTCGGCACCGGGGCGAGGAAAGACAAGCGAGGGCTCAACGCTCCCGCTGAGCTATGGAAGCTTCAGGCTCCCCCTTAAAGGACGGTTTTCATTCGATCCACACGCTGTTTTTCAACCGCTTGATCGTCCGGGGCCGCCGCGTTCAACCGCCGATGTGCGACATCTCCACCTTGCGGGCCCGCGTCACCTCGCCGCGCTCCTCGCTGTAGCGGTCGCGGCGTTCCCGCCAGACGCCCGAGATGAGGTCCCGCAAGTCGGCGTCGGAGGCCCCGGCGCGCAGCGGGGTGCGGAGGTCAGTTCCCTCATCCGCGAAGAGGCAGGTGTACAGCACGCCGACCGCCGAGAGCCGCGCGCGCGAGCAGTCGCCGCAGAAGGGGGCGGTGACAGAGGAAATCAGCCCGACCTCGTGCCCCTGCCCGTCCACGTGGCGGGAGGCGACCTCGCCGCGGTAATTGGGGTTCACTGGGCGCAACTCCCCACCCGTCCCGTCCTCACTCAGCCGGGCCAGCACCTCGCGCGAGGGCACGACCGACTCCAGGTTCCACCCGTTGTGGTTGCCCACGTCCATGAACTCGATGAAGCGCACGACCGCTTTCTCGCGCAGGGCCAGCCACAACTCGCGCAGGCCCGCGTCGTTCACGCCCCGCTGCACGACCGTGTTGACCTTGACGCCCAGCCCGGCCTTCAGCGCCGCCTCGATGCCGTCCAACACCCGCTCGGGATGAATGCCCAGGCCGTTCATCCGCCCGAAGACCTCCGGGTCGAGGCTGTCGAGGCTGACGGTCACGCGCCGGAGTCCCGCCGTCTTCAGGTCGGCGGCCAGGCGGGGCAGCAGCAGCCCGTTGGTGGTCAGGGCCACATCCTCCACGCCCCCGATCCTGACCAGGCGGGCGACGAGGTCGGGCAGGTCGCGGCGCAGCAGGGGCTCACCGCCCGTCAGCCGCAGCTTCCGCACCCCCAGGGCCACGAAGGCCCGGCTGAGGCGCTCGATCTCCTCGAAGCTCAGCAGCTCCGAGCGGGGCAGGAAGGCGTAATCGGGGCCGAATACCTCGGCGGGCATGCAGTACGTGCAGCGCAGGTTGCAGCGGTCGGTCACGCTGACGCGCAGGTCACGCAGGGGGCGGCCCAGCCGGTCGAGAAGCACGCTCCCACCATACCCGCACCGGGGCGCGGCGTCCGCAGACTGACGCACGGTCCGGCGTCACCCCTGTCCCGCACCCGGGAACGCCGACGTTGGACCGAGTTCATTGATTTCAGGTTAAGCGACTTCTACTCTGCGGCTAGCCCCACAACCCAGTCCGCGCCGTGGCCGACGCTCCCCCCTCGCCCCTCACCGCCGCACAGGAGGACCGCATGACCGTCTCCCGCATCCAGTCCGGCTCGCCGCCCCTGCGGAACGCCGCCTACCAGCGTCTGGTGGCCGAGCGCAACCGCTTCACGGTCGTCATGACCCTGACCTTCCTGGTGCTGTACTTCCTGCTGCCCATCCTGGCCGGGTACAACAAGCCGCTCATGGCGACGAAGGTGTTCGGGAACGTGACCTTCGGGTACGTCTTTGCCTTCCTGGAGTTCGCGATGGGCTGGGTCATGGCCGCGATCTACGTCGTCAAGGCCCGCACCTTCGACCGCCTGGCCGCCGAGGCGCAGCGATGACCTTTGTTCTGGCGGCCGTCATCGTGGCGATCACGCTCGCCATCACCTTCTGGGCCAGTCGGCGCAACACCAGCGCCAGCGACTTCTACGTGGCGGGCGGGCGCATCAGCGCGACGCAAAACGGCATCGCCATCGCCGGGGATTACATGAGCGCGGCCTCCTTCCTGGGGATCACCGGCCTGATCGCCCTGAACGGCTACGACGGCTTCATGTACTCGGTGGGGTGGTTCATCGCCTACCTGACGGTGCTCTTTATCGTGGCCGAGCCGCTGCGGAACCTGGGCAAGTACACGCTGGCGGATATGCTCGTCTACCGGCTGAAAGACCCGCGGGTGCGGACCTACGCCGCGATCAGCACCATCGTCGTGAGCGCCTTTTACATGATCGCGCAGGTCGTGGGCGCGGGGTCCCTGATCAGCCTGCTCTCGGGCGGCGTGCTCGGGCCGAGCGTGGCGATTCCGCTCGTCGGCATCCTGATGATCATCTACGTGGTGGTGGGCGGAATGCTCGCCACGACCTGGGTGCAGATCGTCAAGGCCGTGCTGCTGATGTTCGCCACGATCATCATGACGGTGCTGATCCTGAACCGCTTCGGCTGGAGTTTCTCCAACCTGCTGGGGGCGGCTGAGGCGAGGAACGGCGCGGAGTTCCTGGGCGCGGGCTTAAAGTACAAGAATCCCGTGGACCTGATCTCGCTGGGCCTGGCGCTCGTGCTGGGCACCGCCGGGCTGCCGCACATCCTGGTGCGCTTCTACACCGTGCCCACCGCGCAGGACGCCCGCAAGAGCGTGGTGTGGGCGATGGTACTGATCGGCGCCTTCTACGTGATGACCGCCTTCATGGGCAACGCGGCGAACGTGCTGGTGGGCAAGGAGACGATCACGACGGCGAACGCGGCGGGCAACATGGCCGCGCCCCTGCTGGCGGAAGCCCTCTTCGGCGGCAAGGGCACCTTCGGCGGCGAACTCGGCCTGGCCTTCGTGACCGCCGTGGCCTTTGCGACCATTCTGGCGGTCGTCGCGGGCCTGACCATTGCGGCGAGCACGTCGTTCACCCACGACATCTACAAGGGTGTGATCCGCAAGGGGCAGGCCACCGAGCGCGAGGAATTCCGGGTGGCCCGCCTCGCCACCGTCGGGGTCGGCGTGGTCGCCATCGGGCTGGGCCTGCTCGCGCAGACGCAGAACGTGGCCTTCCTGGTGGCGCTCGCCTTTGCCATCGCGGCCAGTTCCAACCTGCCGGTGATCCTCTTCACGCTGTTCTGGCGCCGGTTCAACGCGACGGGGGCGATCTGGGGCATCGTGGGCGGCATCCTGACCTGCCTGGCGCTGATCGCCGTGAGCCCCAACATCCGCGGCATCGACCCGCCGGAGAAGACCACGGGCCGTCACCCGGTGCAGGCCGCCCCGATTTTCCCGCTGGAGAACCCCGGCATCGTCTCCATCCCCGCCGGATTCGCGTTCGCGGCCCTGGGGACCCTGATCGGCGCCGCCCGCCGCCGCGAGGGCGCCGACCAGGACTTCGACGAGATGCAGTTCCGCGCCTACACCGGGGCGGGCACGGACGGGACCGTCGCGGCGCACGACTAGGAGCGGCGAGCCAATCGCAACCAGCCCCCGGCCCCGTGTCGGGGGTTTTCCTGAAAGGGCGCCGCCCGGGAGTTTGAACCCGGTTCAGTACCCCTGCCGTAACCCTACATGTGACGCGTGTATGCGGCGCTACATTAGGCGCACCCACAACCCAGTCGCCGCTGGCAGGCGCAGCAGCCCGCGTTTCTCCCCCCTCGGAGGTCCCCATGTCCAACCCCACCGCGACCGATCACATCGACGCCATGCTGCACGAGAACCGGGTGATTCCCCCCAGCGAGGAGTTCGCGGCCCGCGCCCGCATCTCCCGTGAGCAGTACGACGCGATGTACCGCCGCAGCCTCGACGACCCCGAGGGCTTCTGGGGCGACGTAGCGGGAGAACTCGTGTGGATGAAGCCTTGGGACCGGGTGCTCGACTGGCAGGAGCCCCACGTCCAGTGGTTCGTGGGTGGGCAGACGAACATCGCGTACAACGCCCTCGACCGCAACGTGGGGCGCGGGTTGGGGAACAAGACAGCGATCATCTGGGAGGGCGAGGACGGCACCGTCCGCACCTACACCTACGCCGAACTCCTGCGCGAGGTGAAGAAGGCGGCGAACGCGCTGACCTCGCTGGGCGTCGTGACGGGCGACCGGGTGACCCTCTACCTGCCGCTGATCCCCGAGGCGGCCATCGCCATGCTCGCCTGTGCCCGCATCGGCGCGATTCACAGCGTCGTGTTCGGCGGCTTCTCGGTCAGTGCCCTGGCCGACCGCATCAACGACGCGCAGAGCAAGGTGCTCATCACCGCCGACGCGGGGCAGCGCCGGGGCGGGCTGGTGCGCCTCAAGGAGAACGCCGACCAGGCCGCGCAGAACACGCCCAGCCTGGAAAAGATCGTGGTCGTCTGCCGCGCCGACTGCGACGCCCCCATGCAGGAGGGCCGCGACGTGTACTGGCACGACGTGGTGGGCTCGGCACAGGGGGAGCACGAGGCCGCGGCGCTTGACGCCGAGCATCCCCTCTTCATCCTGTACACCTCGGGCAGCACGGGGAAGCCCAAGGGGGTGCTCCACACGACGGGCGGCTATATGGTGGGCACCTACCTGACGACCGGGACGGTGTTCGACCTGCGCGACGACGACATCTACTGGTGTACCGCCGACGTGGGCTGGGTGACGGGGCACTCCTACAGCGTGTACGGGCCGCTGCTCAACGGCGCGACCGTCCTTATGTACGAGGGCGCCCCCAACCACCCCGACTGGGGCCGCTTCTGGGAGATCGTGCAGAAGCACCGGGTGACGATCCTCTACACCGCGCCCACCGCCATCCGCTCCTTCATGAGGCAGGGGGACGAGATTCCCGCGCGCTACGACTTGAGCAGCCTGAGACTCCTGGGCTCGGTGGGCGAGCCCATCAACCCCGAGGCGTGGATGTGGTACTACCGCGTAATCGGTGGGGAGCGCTGCCCGGTCGTGGACACGTGGTGGCAGACCGAGACGGGCGCGATCATGCTGACGACCCTGCCCGGCGCCCACCCCAGCAAACCCGGCAGCGCGGGTCTCCCCATGTTCGGCGTCGAACCCGCGATCATGACCCACGCGGGCGAGGAGCTCGGCCCCGACGACGGCGGCCTCCTCGTAATCAAGCGGCCCTGGCCCTCCATGCTCCGCACGGTCTACGGCGACGAAGAGCGCTACCGCAAGAGCTACTGGGGCGAGATTCCCCACGTGTACTTCGCTGGGGACGGCGCTCGCCGGGACGCCGACGGCTACGTGACGGTCGTGGGCCGGGTGGACGACGTACTCAACGTCTCCGGCCACCGCCTGGGCACGATGGAGATTGAGTCGGCCCTGGTCGCGCACCCCTCCATCGCCGAGGCCGCCGTGGTGGGCTGCCCCGACGACGTGAAGGGCGAGTGCGTGGTCGCCTTCGTGCTGCCCCAAGCTGGGCACACCGTT
Source organism: Deinococcus aerius (assembly GCF_002897375.1). Lineage (NCBI taxonomy): Bacteria > Thermotogati > Deinococcota > Deinococci > Deinococcales > Deinococcaceae > Deinococcus > Deinococcus aerius. The sequence continues at coordinate 126,569 of NZ_BFAG01000011.1, forward strand.
GATCCCAACGTCGTGCGCACCCACGTCGCCAAGGAGATCGGCGCCCTCGCCCGCCCCGACGCCATCTACATCGCCGACGCGCTGCCCAAGACCCGCAGCGGCAAGATCATGCGCCGCTTCCTGCGCCAAATCGCCGCTGGAAAGGAAATTCAGGGCGACACGAGCACGCTGGAGGACCCGGGCGTGCTGGACCGGCTGGCGGCGACGCAGGCGGTGTGAGGAGTGGGTTGTAAGAAGAGAGGGGAGAGGGCGCCTACCGGGAAACGGGTTGGGTACCCTCTCTGGTTGCTCAGGAGGTTTACGGCGCGACGGGTTGCAACGTCGGCTCCACGGAGACTGGAACGGTGGCGAGTCTCCGTGCGGCCTCCCCCAAAACTTCTGGCGGCTGCACGAGGGCGAAGCGCACGAAGCCCTCGCCCTGTTCGCCGAAAGCTTGCCCTGGGCTGAGCGCCACCCCCGTCGTCTCGGCAGCACGCACCGCGTAGGTCACGCTGTCCGTCAGGCCAGGCACTCGCGCCCACACATACATGCTCGCCTGGGGAAGCGCGACCTCCCAGCCGATCTCCCGCAGGGCCGGAACGAGCGCGTCGCGGCGAGCCTCGAAAATCCGCGCCCCTGCCCGACTCACCTCGTCCGGCAGGCCCAGCGCGACCGCTGCCGCCCGCTGGATGCCCAGGTAGGGGTGGAAGTCCACCGCGCCCTTCACCCGCGCCAGCGCCGCCACCGCGTGCCGGTCCCCCGCCGCGAAGCCCACCCGGAAGCCCCCCAGGTGGTGCGTTTTGGAGAGCGAGTGCAGTTCGACGACGCCCTCCGTCCCGGCCTCCAGCGCGCTCGGCGCCCGGTAGTCCCCGAAGGTCAGCTCGGCGTAGGGGTGGTCGTGGATGAGGAGCGTGCCCCGAGCGCGGCACCACTCGGCCACCTCCCGGAAAAACGCCGCATCCGCCACCGCCGAGGTCGGGTTGTTGGGGTAGTTCAGCAGCAGGGCGCGGGGGTGAATATCTTTGGGGACCGCGCTCAGATCAGGCAGGAAGCCGCGCTCGGGGGGGAGGGGCAGCGTGACCACACTCAGCCCCGCGACCGCCACCGCGCCCAGGTAGGGCGGGTAGCAGGGGTCGGGCAGCAGCAGCGTGTCCCCCGGATCGGTGACGGCCAGCAGCAGGTGGGCCAGCCCCTCCTGCGCGCCGATCAGCGGGAGCAGTTCTGTCTCTGCATCCAGCCTCAGCCCGAAGCGCCGCCCCAGGTAGGCCGCCGCCGCCTCCCGCAACGGGCGGGTGTCGCTGAAGAGGGGATAACGGTAGGTCTGGGGGTCGCGCGTGGCCTCCCGCAGCGCCTCCAGAGCCGGTTCCGGGGGATTCTGATCACTCGACCCGATGCTGAGGTCGATGACGCTCAGTCCCGCCGCCCGCGCCCGCCCCTTCGCCGCGTCCATCAGCGCGAATACGCTGCCCGGCACTGCTGCCGCTCGTCTGGAGGCCCACATATCAGGCAGGCTAACACCCGGCCCGGAACGCGACATAACCCGCCGTCCGGGAATACGGGCTTGCGGTGGAGTAGTCCTGCTCGCCGGGGCTCTCGAACAAATCGTGGGCTAAACAGCGCCCCGGCCACAGCAACCTGTCGCCCTGAACCCAGTGAAGGGCCTCGCCTTTTGCCCCTGTTGGAGATGCTTCGCGTCCGCTCAGCATGGCGGGGTGGAGGTCACGCGCTGGGCCGAGGAGACCGACCCCTACGCGCTGCCCCGCCGCGCCCGCTTTTCGGCCTCAATGGCCCGTTGCAGATCTTGAATCTGACGGAGCAGGCCAATTTGCTCGGCGGGCGGCGCCCCGGCGACCTGCCGCTTGAGCAGATCGACTTCCGCCCGCATGGAGTCGATGCTCAAGCCGACCTGAATGTCGTCCACGGCGGCGGCGGCGTAGGCCGTCACCCGCTGCTCGTAGAGCTGGTTGGTGTCGCGCGAGATGGCGCCCGTGTCGCGGCCCTCGAACATCAGGCGGATCAGGAGCTGCTCCTCGGGCTGGCCCCGGAAGACTTCCAGAATGTCGTCGGGGCTGCGGGCTCCCTGGGCGGCCAGCATGACCTTGCGGACGGCCTCGTTGCGCCAGGGGGTCGTGCCGTCCAACTTGGCAAGCAGGGTCGGGTCCACCAGGAGTTGCCGCAGCAGGGCGAGTTCGCGGTCCTCCTCGGAGCGGTGGGCGCTCATGCCCGCGAGGTGCGTGTCCGTCAGGCTGCGGCGCTTGGCCTTGCTGCCGATCCACTCCAAGAGCGCCTCGGGCCGGATGCCCAGGAGTTCGCAGGTGAGCGAACGCATCCGCTCGGCGCCCTCGTCCAGCGGGTCGAGGTTCTGCATGCGGGGCAGCAGGGCCATCAGCACGCGGCGCTTGCCCTCGGTCGTCTCCAGCCCGTGCGCCTCCACGGCGGCCTGCACCCGGTACTTGACCTCATCCAGCCCGCCCGCGAGCGCCTGCCGAATGCCCGCGTCATCCCCGGCCAGCAAGGCGTCCGCCGGGTCCTTCCCGCTGGGCACGCTCGTCGCCCGGACGCGGAACTTGGCGCCCAGCACCTGATCGAGCCCGGAGAGGGTGGCCTTGAGCCCCGCCTCGTCGCGGTCGAACATCAGCACCAGGCTGCTCGCACCCAGACGTTCCAGGAGGGTGGCATGCTCGGCGGTCAGCGCCGTGCCCAGGCTCGCCACCGCGCCCGTGAAGCCGTGCTGGTGCAGGGTGATCACGTCCATGTACCCCTCGACCACGATCAGTTCGGCGCCGCTGCTCAGCCCCGCGCGGGCCTTGTCGAGCCCGTACAGCAACTCGCCCTTCTTGAAGGCGTCGGTCTCCGGCGTGTTGAGGTACTTGGGCTTGGAGTCGTCCAGCACCCGGCCCCCGAAGCCCACCAGCCGCCCCAGGTGGTCGCGGATGGGGAACATCACCCGGGCGCGGAAGCGGTCGTACACCCGGCCCGACTCGGGATTCTCGATCAGCAGGCCCGCCTCCAGCAGTTGCCGCTCGGAGAGGCCACGGGAACGGGCGCGCTTGAGCAGGCCGTCCCAGCCCTCCGGGGCGTAGCCGAGTTCAAAGTTTTCGATGGTCGCGTCCGTCAGGCCCCGCCGCCGCAGGTAATCCAGCGCGGGGCCAGGCAAATTCTCGCGGAAGTAGCTCAACGCGAAGGCGTTCACGTCGTACAGGTCGCGGCTGCTGCGCTCGCCGTACTTGGCCTCGACCTGCACGCCCGCTTTCTCGGCCAGTTGGCGCAGGGCGTCCCCGAAGCTCAGGTTCTCGACCCGCTGCACGAAGGAGAACACGTCGCCGCCCGCCTTGCAGCCGAAGCAGTAGAAGTAGCCCTGCTCCACGTCGACCTGGAAGCTGGGGCTCTTCTCCTTGTGGAAGGGGCACAGGCCCTTGAGCCGTCCCTTCCCGGCGGGGGTGAGGCGCACGTGTTCGCCGACGACGTCCGCGATGTTCAGGCGCGCACGCACATCCTCCTTCGTTCCCACGTTGTTCCTCACCCCCTCTTGTTGTTGTAAGACACAACAGTAGAAGGTTAGTGTACGCCCCCCGGCCCCCCGGTGCCAACCCCAAAAAAGGATGTCTGGCACGTGCTTTTTCGGCACAAGCGAGCTTTGGCGTGTTGGACGGCCTCGGCGGCTCCAGCCAGGGTGGTCGGTGAGCCTGAAGTGTGCTCTCACTCCCGGGCCCGGCACACGCCCAACACGGCCCTCTCAAGTCTCCTTGGCCGCCCTTCCCACGGTTCATCCACAGGCAGGGGCGTAAGGTGAGGGTCATTCCCTATGCCCCCCCTCGGCGCCCCCCCGATGTACAGCACGCCCGCCATGCTGGGCCTGGCGCTGCTCTCCCTGCTGACCGCCCTGTGGCACTTCACCCTGGGGGCTCTGGACTATGCGGGCGCGGGGCGGTACCAGGGCCTGGCGCTGATCCTGCTCGCCGGATGGATGCTGGTCTACGGCGTCCTGACCCTGATCCGCTACGTCGAGGCGCTCGACGCCATGACCGACCCCCACCCCCGCACGCCCATGTACGACACGCCCCACCAGAGCCGCGTGCCGCTGATCGGGGTGGGCCTGGCGGGGCTGCTGGTCGCGGGTGACATCGCCTTCGCCCTGGCCGCGCAGCACCCGCTGTGGCACGGGCTCGGCCTCCTTCTGGCCGTCCTCGTCGCCCGCCAGGCGCTGAGGATCAGGCCGCCGCGGGGCGAGGAGTAGGAGGGGGCACACCCTCTCCCGGGCTCAGAGGTCTTCGAGTTCCGTAGTCGTCGGTGAACCTGCCATGTCCGTGTCTACGGTCACGTCCATCGTGCCTGCCATGCCGCCCATTCCCCCCGTGCGGGAGGTGTCCAGCGTGGTATCGAGGCTGGGGGCGGCATTGTTCCCCGGCTCGTTGGCCGTGCTGTTCCCCCCCTCGCCGGGGGAGTTGCTGGTGTCCACGGGCGGGTTGTAGCTCTCCCTGCGGTCGTCGGTCATGGTCGTTCCTCCTCTGCGACGTTTGCCCCTGCATTGTCTGCCCGCCGCTCATCCGGTTCTTAAGAGGGGAGGAAAGGGGTGTTAGGCGTCGGGCGCACAGGGATGGAAGGTCACCCGATGGCCCGCGAGCCGCGCCGCGTAGTCCAGGCACCCCAGCACGTCCTCCACGCTGACGTGTGTTCCGGTGACTGTGAGTTTGCCGCCACTCACCTCAGGGTCGATGCTGACGCGAGCGGTCATCCCTGAGTGTAGACATAAGTAGCTGCCGGGTGATGACAGGGGCATCACCCCGAACGGAGTGAGCAGGCAAAAAGTGGCTGGTGGTGGAGGTGGAGCGTTTCCCGGCGCCCTTTCCGGGAAGGGCGGAACCGTAGCCGCCAGCCACTTAGGGGGAATAAGAGGGGGAAGTGGCGGCAGGAGAGTAGTACCATATATGGTATTGTCTTCCTGTGCGGGTTGTCCTAGACACCAACGTGCTTTACTCGGCACTCCGCTCGAACCGGGGGGCAGCTTTTGCGGTGTTGATGGGACTCAGGCAGGGGCGGTTCCAGATAGCTCTTTCCGTCGCGCTCTGCCTGGAATACGAAGACGTGCTGCTTCGGGAGCCGACGCCTCTTCCCAAACACGCCATCCATGACATCCTCGACCAACTCGCCGCCGTCAGCAGCCATCCCCGTATGTCCTTCCTCTGGCGGCCACAGTTGCGGGACCCGAAGGACGATCACGTTCTGGAACTCGCCATCAACGGCCAGTGTTCCCACATCGTGACCTTCAACGTCCGGGACTTCGGGGGCAGCGAGAGGTTCAACATCCAGGCCGTCACGCCCGCCCAATTCCTGACCCTGATGGGAGGCCCACCGTGAGCACCCTGAGCGTCCGTTTGCCCGACAGTCTGCACAAGCGCCTGAAGGACCTTGCCAAACAGGAAGGCGTGAGCGTGAATCAGCTCATCTCCACCGCCGTCGCGGAGAAGGTAAGCGCCCTGCTGACCGAGGACTATCTGAAGGAACGTGCCGCGAGAGGCAGTTGGGAGAAGTTCGACGCGGCGATGGCCCTTGTCCCCGACGCCGAGCCCGACCCCGCCGACCGTCTTCCCTGACCTGACCCGCGCTCCCAAGCGGGCAGAAGCCGAAGTGCGTGGTGGGCTAAAATGCCTCATAGCCCTCCGTGACGCCCAAATGAATCGTCACGCCCTCGAAATCGCCTCCCTGGAGGATGAAGGCGGTGACCTCGCGTACTGGCTGACGCGCACGCCCGCTGAACGTCTGGAGGCGCTGGAACTCCTGCGGCAGATTCACTACGGCTACGATTCGCTGACTGCCCGGCCTCAGCGGGTTCTTGACGTTGTCGGGGCGACCTGAGCGAGCTCCCCGCCAAGCGGTGACCCGCCTCCCCTTACCCTCGCCACTGAGGGAAGAGGGAAGCCCAGACGAGGATCGCCGCTCGGTATATACTGCTGGTATCTATCGAGGGGGTAGCGGATGACCAGCGCCAAATACGACACTGCGAAGCTCTTTCTGACAGGCCGCAGCCAGGCGGTCCGGTTGCCCAGGGAGTACCGCTTCGAGGGCGAGGAGGTCATCATCAAGCGCGTCGGCGACGGCGTGCTGCTGCTGCCCCGCAACAACGGGTGGAAGAACCTCCTTTCCAGCCTGGAGAAGTTTGACGGTTTCCAGATCGAGCGGGATCAGGGTGAACAGCAGGAGCGCGACTGGGGCGACTTCTGAACATGGCTTCTCCCCTGTACTTCCTCGACACTAACACCTGCATTTACATCATCAACAAGCGTCCGCCTCACGTGGCGGAGGTGTTCCGGCGCCACCGAATTGGTGATCTGGCCGTCAGCACTGTGACCGTAGCGGAACTGGCGTTCGGCGTGGCGAGGAGCAACCGCCCCGGCACCTATGAAGCCCTGGAGGAATTCCTGCTGGACCTTGTGACGGTCCCCTACGATGACGCTGCCGCCTGGGCCTACGGGGAAATCAGGGCGAAGTTGCAGGCGACCGGAAAGCTCATCGGCCCACTTGACCTGCTGATCGCCGCCCACGCCCTCAGCGCAGACGTGACGCTGGTGACCAACAACGAGGGGGAATTCAGGCGCGTGCCGGGGTTGAGGGTCGAAAACTGGTTCCCGGAATGACGAAGGGGGGCAGCACGGCCTACGATCAAGAAGCCAATCTCCTCCGTGTTCTCGTCACCGACCCCCACCCCACCTTCGACCACAAGCGGCAGCGCCTGCAAAAGCAGGGGGAGATAGGAGAGCACGAGTCGGGGATAACGGAGGTAAATGCGTGACGTTGCGCCTGAGGCTCAAATCAAGTTGGCTTTAGCACTCTAATTTTTCAATTAGATTTGAAATAAGCTTGTCAATAAATATCCTTAGCGATCTCTCCGCTCCGGCTCCGACCAATCCATATCTTCTCTAGGCCGCGCAACAAAATTATGGTTAATTAGATAGCTATGGCGACGTTTGTTAAGATTGCATACCCCTACGTAGGGGGTTGTAGAACGCAAGGAGTGAGGCGAGTCAATTATAATAATTAACCCAGTGCAGGAGGGATAGGTGCATCTGCCTGACATTTTGAAGATTTCAAAGAAACTACCTAATTTACGATAGAATAGGCCGTTTCTTATATAACCATTCATTCTGCCAATTGATCTGAAACCAAGTATTATGTCATTGAAGTTTAAAGTAACGTGTAGAAACAGTAGGATAATGGAAATAAAGTAGTAGTTCTGCCCTTTGCTGGCGTCGAAAATATGCAGCAAAGAGTAAGTAAGTTCACCAAGCGTTATCAGGAAGAGGACTAGTGTTAAGAAACAGCCTTTGAAATAGACATTTCTGACGTTAGGTTTACTCAAAACTGTTTTTTCGGTGAGTCTAGTCGTTGGAATCATGCTGCCTATACGTCAAAGAATTCTTGAAGCTCTCTATGTAGGTCGCTAAAACTAGCTTCTATCCTGCCTTTTTCAAATTGAACCCTCCCAAGCCCATCTATGTTGGACGGTATGCTGGTGCCTATCTCATACATCAAACACACACGCTCTATTCCAAACTTAGCTTGAAAAAAGCCAATCTCATGTATAACATTCTCGCGGGCTCTGCTAGCACCATCCTCTGTAATGTCATCACCAGTCATAACTATAATAGCGTAGTTGCAGTTATTTGACTCCTGATCTAGCTTAGTTAATGTGTGCCTACCTCTGTAGGCCTGCTGAGAAAGTTCAATAGTATTTAATCTCAACTGTTTTTCAAGATACGCTTGCAGTCTTCTCCATTGCTCATCTCTTCCATGGGTTATGAAGATCTTATCGCCCTTTGACTTGCCAACGAGACTATCTTGCTCAGACAAAATATCTATTGCGATCCTTATATCGTTGACTACCCTATTGATATCCGAAGCAGTATATAATTCCTCGGAGTAGCCAACTCGTAATGGCTGAAATGGTTCAAGAACTTCAGTCCCATCAACATCTTCATTCTTCAGATCCCGCAAAATTCCAAGGTACTTATCGATGTAGGCATCAACTGCACGAGCTTCTACCGAGCCAAGACTGGCTTGAGAAAGCGAATTTGCAAGTGCTTTTTCTAAACGCTGAAGCGCCCTAAGCTGTCGTCGTTGATGAAGAGGCTCTGCCATACCTCTACTTTACATTGTGGGAAGTTGAGAGCATAGGGATGAATGTGTAACAAGCCCTCCGTTTGAATTCAAACCCCCACCCACTCCTCCATCGGCGGGCAGGAGCACACGAAATTCCTGTCCCCGTATACGTTGTCCACCCGGTTCACCGCGGGCCAGTACTTCCACGCCCTCTGCGCGCGGGTGGGGAAGGCGGCGGTCTCGCGGCTGTAGGCACGGTTCCACTCGTCCGCCATCAGGTCGTCCTGGGTGTGTGGCGCGTGCCGGAGCGGGCTGTCCTCGGCTTTCAGCAGACCGTCCTGCACCTCCTGAATCTCGCGGCGGATGTTCAGCATCGCGTCGATAAAGCGGTCAAGTTCGGCCTTCGGCTCGCTCTCGGTCGGCTCAATCATCAGGGTGCCGGGGACGGGGAAGCTCATGGTGGGGGCGTGGAAGCCGTAGTCCATCAGCCGCTTGGCGATGTCCTCCTCGGTGATGCCGGACGCCTGCTTGAGGGGCCGGATGTCGAGGATGCACTCGTGCGCCACCCGCTCGTGACGGCCCGTGTACAGGACCGGGAACGCGCCGCCCAACTTCTTGGCGATGTAGTTAGCGTTCAGCAGGGCGACCTGCGTGGCCTTTTTCAGCCCGGCGGGGCCGAGCAGCCGGATGTACAGGTACGAGATGGGCAGGATGCTCGCCGAGCCGAAGGGGGCCGCGCTGACCGCCCCGGTGTGGCTCTCGCTGACGGGCCGCACCTCATGGTTGGGCAGGAAGGGCGCGAGGTGCGCCTTCACGCCGATGGGACCCATACCGGGGCCGCCGCCACCGTGGGGGATGGCGAAGGTCTTGTGCAGGTTGAGGTGCGACACGTCGCTGCCGATCAGGCCGGGCTTGGCGAGGCCCACCATTGCGTTCATGTTCGCGCCGTCCAGGTACACCTGCCCGCCGTGCGCGTGGATGATCTCGCAGACCTCGGTGACGTGTTCCTCGTAGACGCCGTGGGTGCTGGGGTAGGTGATCATCAGGGCGCCCAGGTTGGCGGAATGCTGCTCGGCCTTCGCCCTCAGGTCGTCCAGATCGATGTTGCCGTTCGCGTCGGTCTTCACGACGACAACCTGCATTCCCAGCATGGCGGCGCTGGCGGGGTTGGTGCCGTGCGCGGAGGCGGGGATCAGGCAGACGGTGCGGTGGCCCTCGCCCCGGCTCTCGTGGTACTTGCGGATGGTCAGCAGGCCCGCGTACTCGCCCTGCGCGCCGCTGTTGGGCTGCAGGGAAACCGCGTCGTACCCGGTGATGTCGGCCAGCCACGCCTCCAGCTCGGTGAGCATCTGCGCGTAGCCCTGCGTCTGGTCGGCGGGCGCGAAGGGGTGCAGGTTGCCGAACTCCGGCCAGGTGACGGGAATCATCTCCGCCGTGGCGTTCAGCTTCATGGTGCAGGAGCCCAGCGGAATCATGCCGTGGACGAGGCTGTAGTCGCGGTTCTCCAGCGTTTTGAGGTAGCGCAGCATGGCGCTCTCGCTGTGGTGCGTGTTGAAGACGGGGTGGGTGAGGTAGGGGGATGTGCGTTCAAGGGCCTCAGGAATCCCACTGATAAACTTGTGCTGGTACTCAGACAACACCTTGAATTCCTGGCCCTGATCGTTCTGGCGCGTTCCAGTAATGACCTCAATCAGGTCTTCAACGTCAGCAGGCGCGACTGTTTCGTCCAAGCTGACCGAGATCAGGTCGCCTTCGTAGCGTAGGTTGATGCCCTTCGCTTCCGCACGGGCGCGGATGGCAACGCTATCGCCCTTGAATGTCAGCGTGTCAAAGAAGTTCCCGGTAACAACCTCAACCCCAGCCTCTGCCAGGAAACGCGCCAGAATGCCCGTCAGCCTATGCACCCGCTCCGCAATCGTCCGAATGCCCTCCGGCCCGTGGTACACGGCATAGGCGGCGGCCATGTTCGCCAGCAGCGCCTGCGCCGTGCAGATGTTGCTCGTCGCCTTCTCGCGGCGGATGTGCTGCTCGCGGGTCTGCATCGCCATCCGCAGGGCGGTCTTGCCTCGGGCATCCTTGCTAACGCCGATCACGCGACCGGGCATGGACCGCTGGTACTCGCTGCGGCAGGCGAGGAACGCCGCGTGCGGGCCGCCGAAGCCCATTGGGACGCCGAACCGCTGGGCGCTGCCGATCACGATGTCCGCGCCCTGCTCGCCGGGCGGGGTCACGAGGGCGCAGGCCAGCAGGTCCGTCGCCACGATCAGCGCACCCTGCGCCGCGTGGATGCGCTCGGCGATGGGGGAGAGGTCGTGCAGGTCGCCATACGTGCCGGGCGTCTGCACCAGGATGGCGAAGGTTCCCTCCGGGATATCGCCGTTCGCGGGGCCGGTGGCGACCTCGTACCCGAAGTACTCGGCACGGGTGCGGACCACGTCGAGGGTCTGGGGGTGAACGTCGTCGGCCACGTAGAACACGTTGCCCTTGCTCTTGACCTGCCTTCGGGCCAGCGTCATCGCCTCGGCGGCGGCGGTCGCCTCGTCCAGCAGGGAGGCGTTGGAGACGGGCATCCCGGTCAGGTCCATCACCATCTGCTGGAAGTTCAGCAGCATCTCCAGACGGCCCTGGCTGATCTCGGCCTGATAGGGCGTGTACGCCGTGTACCAGCCGGGGTTTTCCAGCATATTCCGCAGAATCACGGGGGGCACGTGCGTGCCGGAGTAGCCCATGCCGATGTACGAGCGGAAGACCTTGTTCTTGGCGGCGACGGCCTTCAGGTCCGCGAGGGCCTGCGCCTCGGTGACGGGGCCGCCGACCTGGAGTTCGCCCCCAAAGCGGATGCTCTCGGGCAGGGTGCTTTCCACCAGCTCGTCCAGGCTGGACACGCCCAGCGCGGCGAGCATCTCGGCCTGTTCCGCTTCAGTGGGGCCGATGTGGCGGGAGGTGAAGTCGTCGGTTTGCAGAAGTTCGTTGAGGGGGCGCATGGGGACTCCTTTGGAGGGATCAGCAAACAGCGGTCAGGTTCAGCCCGGGTGGCCGAATGCTGACCGCTGGGGGTGGAAAGGTCAGCTATTGGCGGCGCTGTACGCCTCGGCGTCCATCAGGTCGCCGCTTTCCTCGGTCACGTCGAGCCGGAAGAGCCAGCCGTCACCGTAGGGGCCGCTGTTCACGAGTTCGGGGCTGCCGGAAAGCTGCTCGTTCACGGCGGTGATGGTGCCGCTGGCGGGGGCGTAGATGTCGGAGGCCGTCTTGACCGACTCGACCACGGCGACCGTTTCGCCCGCCGTGACCACGCGGCCCACCTCGGGCAGCTCGACGTACACCACGTCGCCGAGCTGGTCCTGCGCGAAGTCGGAGATACCGACGGTGCCGTCCTCGGCGAGCCATTCGTGCGTGGGGGCGTACTTCAGTTCGGAGGGAGTCTGCATGGGGTTGATTCTCCTATGTCGAGCAGGGGAGATGTGTGGGATTTGGGAGGGAAAACGGGGTGAGTTGGCGTTTACCGCTTGTAGAAGGGCAACTCCACCCGCCGCGCCGGATGCGCCTTACCCCGCACCTCGACCTCGTAGGCGTCTTCGGAGGCGGCATCCGCCCGAACGAGCGCCATGGCGATGGGGTGGCCCAGCGTCGGGCTGCTCGTGCCGCTGGTGACCTGGCCGACCCGCTCGCCGTTCAGCAGCACGGGGTAGCCCTCGCGCACCGGCACCCGGTCAAGCGCCAGACCGATGAGCCTCACGGGCGGCGCGGCCTGAATGCCCGCGCGGCCCACATGCTCCTTGTCCTTCACGACCCAGGTGTACGTGCTGGCGAGGGGGTGGAGGTCGTCGGCGAACTCGTGCCCGTAGAGGGGGAAGCCCGCCTCCAGTCGCAGCGTGTCCCGCGCGCCCAGGCCCGCCGGAGTGAGGCCCACCGCGAGCAGGCGGTCCCAGAGAGATTCGGCCTCCTCCGCCTTCACGAAGACCTCGAAGCCGTCCTCGCCGGTGTAACCCGTGCGGGCGAGCAGCACGTCGAAGCCGAGCAACGTCGCCTTGAAGAAGGCATTTTTCTTCTTCGTGCTCAGGTCCACATCCACGTGCGGCTGGAGCATGGTCTCGGCCTCGGGTCCCTGTACGGCGAGCAGGCCCCAGCGGTCCGACTCATCGGCCAGCGTCACGGCAAAGCCTGCCGCCTGGTTCAGGAGGTGCGCCCAGTCCTTCTCGATATTGCTGGCGTTGACGACGAGCAGGAATTCTTCCGGCCCCACCCGGTACACGTAGATGTCATCCACCAGGCCGCCCGCCTCGTTCGGCAGCCAGTTGTACTGGGCGCGGCCGGGCTTGAGCTTGCTCACGTCGTTCGTGGTGACGCGCTGGAGAAAAGCCTCGGCGTCCGGCCCGGTGACGCGGAATTCCCCCATGTGGGACACGTCGAAGACCCCGGCGCGGGTCCGCACCGCCTCGTGTTCGGCCCGGACTCCGGTGTACTGCACGGGCATGTCCCACCCGCCGAAGGGCACCATGCGGGCCCCGGCGCGCAGGTGCGCGGCGTGCAGGGGTGTCCGCTTCAGCGGCGTCTCAGGAGTGCTGGTCACGTCTGAACTGTACCGGAGGTCGCCCCGCGCCCGTCCGGCGGACCTGGACGTGAAGTGGGATAGAGTGGCTCATGCCGGAGAGCGAAAAAGCGCCCCCACACGTTGTCTTTTCGTTTCACGGGGCCGGGTAGGTGACGCCCTCTTTCCTGCTGGGCCTGTTGCCTCCCGCCGACTTCGCCGCCCGGGTGGAGGCCTTCCGGGAACGTCTGGGCCTGCGCGAAAGCGCCCCCCACGTGACCGTCAAAGCCCGCAGCGGACTCGGCGGCGATCTGGAGTGGGTGCCGTCCGCGCGGGCAGGCGTCGCGGCCAGTCCCCCCGTCGCCCTGCAAGTAGGCGGCGCGAGGGCCTTTCGCAACGGGAGCGCGGTTTATCTGGCCGTTCAGTCGCCGGAGGTGGTGGCGCTGCACGTCCGCCTCCTCGAGGCTCTGGCACCTGCCGAGCGGTTCGGGTACGAGGGGCCACACATGACGCCGCACCTTACTTTGGCGCTCAGGCGGCGTGGCGTGGACCTTCGAACTGTGTTGGAAGCGGCAAGGGCCGAGTTCGCCGACCTGGAAGTCGGGCCTCTGGCCTTCACCTGCTCGGAGGTCTGGCTCCTGCGGAAGCCCGGACCCGGAGGCCTCTACAGGCCCGAGGAGGCCTGGCCGCTCGCCCAGCGCTGAACGGCCCGCACCCCCGTCTCCGTCGCCAGGAATCCCACCCGCAGGTCGTGGGACTCGCTCGGCAACTCGTCCACGATGAGGGCGTCCCAGACCACCCCGACGGTCAACCCCCTAAACTCCGGCAGCAGCCGGTCGTAGAAGCCGCCCCCGTAGCCCAGCCGCACCCCCCGCCGGTCGTAGGCGAGTGCGGGGAGGAGTACGGCGTCCACCGTCTCCAGCCCCACGCGCGGCGCGTCCGCCGGGGGTTGCAGCACCCCGAAGCGGCTCATCTCGGTCGCCGTCTCCCAGGGGTGCAGCGTGAGGTGCGGCGCGGGCCGAAAGCGGGCGCGGGTGGTCAGGAGGTCGAGGTGAGGGGCGAGGGCGGAAATGTCAGGCTCGCCGGGCAGGGCGCGGTAGGCCAGAACGCGCCTGGCCCCCCGGGCTTGCAGGAAGGTGGTCAGGTGTGCGGTGACCTCCGCCGAGAGGTCGGGCACCTCCTGGCGCCTTGTCCGCGCCCACGCCCGCCACTCGGCCTTGCCCTGCGGTGCGGAAGGCGGCATGTACCCGAGCGTACCGTCCCGCCCGCCCGTGCGTGTTCTGCTGCCCGGGTGAACACGCTCATCGTGGGGGCGACCGGGGGTATCGGCACGGCGACGGCGCGGGCCTTTGCGTCGGGGGGCGCGCGGCTGACCCTGAGTGGACGTGACGCGGAAAAGCTGGAGGCGCTGGCGGCCGAGCTGGGGGCACGGGCCAGGGCAGCGGACCTCGCCTACGAGAGCCATGTGCGGGCGCTGCTGGAGGACCTGAGCGATTTGGACACCCTCGTCTACGCCGCCGGGGCCGCCCTGCCCGGCCCGCTGACGGAAGCCGAGCCCTCCGCTGTGCGCGCGGTGTGGAACGCCAACTACTTCGGGGCGCTGTGGGTCCTCAAGCACGGGCTGGGGCGCATGGCCTCTGGGGGCCGGGTGTACCTGCTCGGCGCCCGGCCCGAACTCGTCACTGCACGGGGCTTCTCGCAGTACGCCGCGAGCAAGGCCGCCCTGAGCCGCGCCGCCGAGGTGACCCGGCTGGAGGCGCGCGGCGTTGGGATCACGCTGGTCCTGCCGCCTGCCGTAGACACGGGGTTGTGGGCTCAGGTGGGCCGGGTTCCACGCGGAGCCCTCTCGCCGGAAGTCGTCGCCCGCGCCATAGTCGCCGACCGTTCCGGTCCCGTGCAGAACGAGTTGCGGGTGGGGCCGTAACCTCCTGACCTACGAGCGCGGCGAGAGCATGACCGCGAAAGCCTTGAGCGCGACCCCATTGATCGTCGACTTCAGGGTGGCCTTGCCGGTGCTCAGGTTCAGCGTGTAGAGCATGGTGTTCGTGCCGCTGCTGGTGGTCAGGTACGCCTCGTTCGTCCCCGCGATGTCAAAGCCCGTCATCCCGGCGCCCGCATCCACACCCAGGCTTCCCACCGTGTTCAGGGTGCTGAAGGCCGGGCCGACCGTGTGCGTGACCAGGGTGTCGAGGTCGGCATCGACCGAGTACAGGGTGGTGGGCGGGTTGAAGTCGGCCATCACCGGCTGGTAACCCTGGAAGGAGTTCGTGTACGCCGCCGCGACGAGGTTGGGGTTCTTGCCCGCGCCCGCGTCGGTCGCCGCGTACATGAGCATGCCGTCGTCCGTGACCGCGCCGTCGGTGGGGGAACCCGTGGCGGGCGTCAGGCGGTAGTTCATGTCCCCGGTGCTGAAGACGCGCAGGCGCAGGGCCGCCGGGTTGAAGTCCATGACGCGGGGGGCGCCCAGGCTCCCGCTGGTGTTGAGCGTCAGGGCGCCCGTGGCCGTGTCCACCCGGTAGAGCTTGCCCGTGTCGGTGAGGGCGTACAGCGCGCCGTCCTTATTGAACACGTCGAGGTCCACCAGGGTCTCGCCCACGCCCAGGCCGGTTAGCGCCCGGGTCGTCACGCTGACGGAGGCGTTGTCGAGGCCGAAGGTGACGAGCCGCCCCTGGGCATCCAGCCCGTAGGCCACGCGGCCTGAGGGCGCGACCGGCGAATTGGTCAGGCCGCAGGAGGAGAGGGCGAGCGCACAGGCGACGGGCAGCAGAGTGAGTCGTCTCATAGGTGAACCTCCCGGCGGCGCGGTTTGCAGGAGCGCCGCACTGTTCACCCAGCGGTATGCGAACACGGGGCCTGCGGATTTCTCATGGGCTTTACCGGGCGTTCACCGTTGCGGCTCACCCCACCTCCTTCGGCCCCTTCAACCCGCTCTTGCCTTCCCGCCCCTGTAGGACGGCGGCCACATCGGCAGGGGAGACGCCCACCTCGGCCAGGGCGAAGAGGGTGTGGAAGAAGAGGTCGGCGGCCTCGGTGGCGAGTTCGGCCCGGTCCCCGTTCTTCGCGGCGAGCAGCACCTCACCCGCCTCCTCGCTGATCTTTTTCAGCACGCGGTCCAGGCCCCCGGCGTGCAGCCGAGCGACATAGCTGTTCTCGGGCAAGGTGGCAAGGCGCTCGGTGATCGTCACATACACGCGCTCCAGCGTGCCGTCCAGCCCGGTATCCGCTGTCTGTTCCCCGAGGAGTGGCCGGTGGAAGCAGGAGTATTCGCCCGTGTGGCACGCGGGGCCGGTCTGCTCGACCCGGTACAGCACGCTGTCGCCGTCGCAGTCGAGGGCGACGGACACGACGCGCTGGGTGTGCCCGCTCGTGGCGCCCTTGACCCACTGCTCGCCGCGCGAGCGGCTGTAGTAGGTGGCCTCGCGGGTGTCCAACGTGCGCTGCACGGCGGCGCGGTCCGCGTACGCCTGCATCAGCACGGCACCGGTCCGGGCATCCTGCGTCACGACGGGGATCAGGCCGTCCGCGCCGAATCTCAGATCGTCCAGCCTCGTCACAGGTCCCTCCACTCCGGGCGCACGGGCAGGCCCTGGCCCCTTAGATACGTTTTGACCTGCGGCACGGTCAGTTCGCCGAAGTGGAACACGCTGGCGGCAAGGGCAGCGTCCGCGAGCCCGTCCGTCAGCACGTCGCGGAAGTCCTCCAGCCGCCCCGCCCCGCCCGAGGCGATCACGGGCAGGTCCACCGCCGAGGCGACGGCCCGGGTGGCCTCCAGGTCGAAGCCCGCCCGGGTGCCGTCGGCGTCCATCACGTTCAGGCAGATTTCGCCCGCGCCCAGGTGTTGCCCCCGCTCGGCCCACTCCAGCAGGTCGAGGCCGGTGTCCACCCGGCCCCCGCCCACGTGGACCGTCCAGCCCTCGCCGTTCGGCCTGCGCTTGGCGTCGATGCTCAGCACCACGCACTGGGCGCCGTAGTGGTCCGACGCCTCGCGGATCACCTCAGGGCGCCGCACCGCCCCGCTGTTCACGCTCACCTTGTCCGCCCCCGCCATCAGCAGTTGCCGGAAGTCCGAGACGGCGTTCACCCCGCCCCCGACCGTCAGCGGCATCATGACCTGCTCGGCGACCTGGGCGGCCACGTCGAGCATCAGCGAGCGGCCCTCGTGCGTGGCGGTGATGTCGTAGAACACCAGTTCGTCGGCCTGCTGCGCCTCGTAGGCCTGGGCGAGGGTGAGGGGGTCCCCGGCGTCGCGGTGGTCCTCGAAAAACCGCACGTTCTTGACCACCCGCCCGTTTTGCACGTCCAGGCACGGGATGATGCGCTTCGTCAACATGGGGGCAGTCTAGAGCGGCTTCCCGTCCCTTTACGGTCGAGCGAACACGGCTCGGTCACACCTCGGTCGTCAGAATTGAGAAAATCTTCATATCCGGCGTGCAGGCTGGGGGGCGAGGGGAAGGAGGCGTTCGGTGGAGCGGCGGCGTATCCTGTTGGTAGACGACAACCCGCATGACGTGGAACTGGCCCTGAACGCCTTTCAGGACAGCGGTGACCACGAGATTCTCGTCGCCGTGGGGGGGCGCGAGGCCCTGGCCGCGCTCGACGGCCCCGCGCCCCTCCCCGACCTGATCCTGCTCGACCTCAAGATGCCGCACATCGACGGTCTGGCCGTTCTGGATGCCGTGCGGGGCCGCGCCGCCACCCGTGCCATCCCGGTCGTCATGCTCACCACGAGTGGCGAGGACCGCGACATCCGCGAGAGCTACGCCCACGGGGCGAGCGCCTACGTGATCAAGCCGATGGACTTCACCCAGTTCCGCGAGGCGGTGCGGACGATTACCGCCTTCTGGGCGCACCTGAACCGCCACCCCCGCGCGGGCTGAAGGCGGCCTTTAGCCTCCGCCCTCCCGCCCGTACCGCCGCGCTACGCTGGCCCCATGCGTGTCTGGATCGGTTGTGGCGGCTACACCAACGACGACTGGGCGGCCCCCGGCCTGATCTACGAGGGCGTGAAGAAGGACGCCTACCTGGAGACGTACTCGCGGTACTTCGATGCCGTCGAGCTGAACTCCTCCTTCTACGCGATTCCCGGCCTCAAGGCCTTCGAGGGGATGGCCCGCAAGTCCGCCGGACGCACCCGCTTCGCCGTCAAGCTCAACAAGGTCTTCACCCACGACCGCGCCCCCACCGACGCCGACTACGACCGGATGCTGCAAAGCCCCGGCCCCCTGGCCGACGCGGGGTTGCTGGGTCCCTACCTCGCCCAGTTCCCCTACTCCTTCCACCGCACCGCCGACAACCGCAAGTACCTGCTGGGCCTGGCCGAGCGCTTCGCCGGACACGAACTCGCCGTCGAGCTGAGACATGCCTCCTGGGACAAGCCCGAGGTCCGCGAGGGCATGGCCGAGTACGGCCTGATCTGGGTCAGCCCCGACTATCCCCCGGTCGGCGGGATGCCCGAGCCGCAGGTTCACGTCACGACTGACGTGGGCTACCTCCGGTTGCATGGCCGCAACAAGGGCAGTTGGTGGGAGGGCGGGAGCGCCGCCGAGCGGCACGACTACCTCTACAACCGCGCCGAGATGGACGAGTGGGCGGAGAAGATCGCGCTGGTGGCGGATGATCTGTCTGAACTCTACATATTTTTTCTGAATACGACCCGCGGACATGCACTCAAGAACATCCCCATGCTGCGCGAGGCGTTGAACGCCCGCGGCGTGCCGATACAGACGCCGGACCCGGGTGACGAGGGGCGGCTAATCTGAGGGTCAGTTGAAGTCCATACACAAATTAGGCAGTGCATGGGCGAAGGGGGCATTACACTTATCTCGGGTTTCCCCGGAAGGAGAAAAAATGAAAATGATCCTCGCCACCACTACTCTTGCTGCCGCCTCTCTTGCGGGTGCACAGGTGGTAGACTGCCCTACCCTAAAAATGGGTAGCTATATTAGATTAAGCTACAAGGAAAAAGCGACTTTTCCTGACGTTCCAAAGGCTACAGATAAGTTTTTAAAATTCGATAACGTAGACATTGATCAGTGCGGCTATACCATAACGGGAGATACTAATAAAGTCTATATTAAGGCAAACAGCGTTTCAGAATTATTGAAGCTGGTTGCTGTGGAAAACACCTCTTCGTTTGCAATTCCTATGCTTAAATCAAGCGGGTACAAATACCCTTCTATAAGAGAGGGCTTCTACTTGTATCCACTCTATGTCGTTCTTAATACCAAGGATAATAGTGTAAGTAACTTAAAAGCTGATAATGCTTATATCGCTGAATCTACTTTTAGAGACTCCGTTATTGGTTATAAATTAAACAATGGTGCGTTAAAACCGTACTACTATGATGGCAAGGTTATTCCCTTTACGATTCCACCGGAGACGAGTACCCTCGATTTTTATGCTAAAAAAGGGGACACAGTAAATGACGGATGGGATCGAATATTGTTCAATTTCAAAGACAATTCTATAACACTATGGTATAATTATCCTTTTCCTCAAAACTAATATATCGATCGTATTTTATCCTGATAATTAGGGGTTAACTTACACATGTCTCCTGCTGTTGATGAATACGAGCAGAAGGCAGAGATTAGGTTGTATTTCATTGAATCAGCGTCATCTCTCTCAACCCCGCTAGAAACTCCCGCTCCGGGTACTCCTCGCCGTCAAACCCTTTGTCGCCCTCGACGGGCTGCACGCTCAGCGAGGCGAAGTCGAAGAGGTCGCGGTCGAGGAGGTGGCTGGGCGTCACGCGCGTCAGCGAGCGCAGGATATTTTGAAGACGGCCCGGATGCTCCCGCTCCCAGCCCTCCAGCATCTCGCCGACGACCCTGCGTTGCAGGTTCTCCTGACTGCCGCACAGGTTGCAGGGGATGATGGGAAAGCCCTTCGCCACGGCATACCGCTCGATGTCCCGCTCCGCGAGGTAGGCCAGCGGCCGGATGACCACGTTCGTCCCGTCGTCGCTCTGAAGTTTGGGCGGCATAGCCTTGAGCCGCGCGCCGAAGAACATGTTCATAAAGAGCGTTTCGAGGATGTCGTCGCGGTGGTGGCCCAGCGCGATCTTCGTCGCGCCGATCTCCCGCGCATGGCGGTACAGGATGCCCCGGCGCAGGCGGCTGCACAGCGAGCAGGTCGTCTTCCCCTCCGGCACCTTCTCCTTGACGATGGAGTAGGTGTCCTCGGTCAGGATGTCGTGCCTCACGCCTAACCGCGTCAGGTACTCGGGCAGCACATGGGTGGGAAAGCCCGGCTGGCCCTGGTCGAGGTTCACGGCGACGATCTCGAAGTCAATCGGCGCCCGCTTTTGCAGGTGTAGCAGGATGTCGAGCAGCGTGTAGCTGTCCTTGCCGCCCGAGAGGCAGACCATCACGCGGTCGCCGTCCTCGATCATGCGGTAGTCGGTGATGGCCTGGGCCGCGCCCCGGACGAGGGTGGAAAAGAGGCGTTGCGTCTCGGGTGTGAGGGTGTGGGTCATGGGGTCTCGCTTCTCTGGCTCTCCCGCGCGGGCGGGGCAGAACGCCATGCTAGGACAAATCGCGGGTAGGCTGCGGGGCAGCGGCACCCTTTGCGGGAGAGAGGGGAGGAGGTGCGGCAACTCCGGTGTGTGCTGCCCGCCCCCGCTCCTCCCAGCGTTTCAATCCCGACACGATCAGAAAGGCCACGACCACCATCAGGGTCCAGGCCAGCCATTTCGCGAGGTGGACGGGCTGCCAGCCGCCCGACTGGTGCGGGTAGACCCAGGCCCCCAGCCGGGTCGCGGCATTCTCGGCCAGGAAGACGAAGCCGCCGATCAGCGCGAAGGCGAGGCCCAGCGGCATGGTGTACCGCTCCGGCCCCACGGTGAAGGCGGCCCTCGTCCGGCGGTAGGCGAGCAGCAGCGCCGCCGTGACCACGTAGCGCAGGTCCGGCCCGAAGTGGTGCGTGAAGAAGTTCAGGTAGGCCGCCGCCGCCAGCCCACCCTGAACGCGCAGGGGTGGGGCATGCTCAAGGGCGAGGCCGAACCGCCGCCACGCCTGGGTCATGTAGCTGCCGACGCTCGCGTACATGAAGCCCGCGTAGAGCGGCACGCCCAGCACCTTGCTCAGCGCGTCCTCCGGGTAGGCCCAGCTCCCGTGGGCGACCTTGAAGGCCTCCAGCGTGAAGCCCAGCGCGTGAAACAGCAGGATGACTCCCGCCTCGCGCGGCGTCTCGAAGCGCAGGGCGAGCAGTGCCCCCTGCACCAGCAGGCAGCCCAGCAGCAGGAAGTCGTAGCGGGCCAGCCCCCACGCTCCCAGCGGCAGCGCCCGCGACAGCGCGAGCAGGCCCACCACCGCGAAGGCGAAGGTGCAGCACGCCGCCTGCCCCCGGGTGAACTGCCAGAGCTGGCGCCAGAACCGGGCGTCCCGGCGCGGAAAGGCGGGGGCGGACATGGGTTCCAGCGTGGCCCGCCCCACCCCGGGGCGCGTCATGCCAAAGGCGGACGATGGCGCCCCGGGGAGCCGGTAGGTTGAAGGCAGGATGCCTGACCTCCCCCCACCGACCGTGAGCCCCGCCCCGTGCGGCCACATGAAAGGCCGTTAGAGTGAGGGCCATGCGGTTGTTCACTGGCCTGGGCGTGCTCCTCCTGCTGGGGGCGGCGGGCGCGGGGGGGATGTGGTGGGCCTGGGGGCGCGACCTGCCCAGCGTGCAGGACCTCGACGTGCTGGAATTCAGCGGCAAGACCCGGGTGTACGACCGCCAGGGGTCTCTCGTGGGCACCCTGACCCCCAGCCTGGGCAGCGGCGAGGGCGTGAACCGCGACCTCCTCAAGCTCAACGAGATCAGCCCCTGGCTGCAAAAGGCCATCGTGACGAGCGAGGACCGCCGTTTCTTCGAGCACCACGGGGTCGACTACATCGGCATTGCGCGCGGGCTCCTGAAGGGCATCTTCGAGAACGACCTGGAGGGCGGCTCCTCCATCACCCAGCAGGTCGTGAAGAACACGCTGCTCTCCGACCTCAAGAGTGCGCGCACCCCCGAGCGCAAGTTCAAGGAGGCGGTCCTCGCCTACCAACTGGAGCGCAGCTTCACGAAGAACCAGATTCTCAACGCCTACCTCAACGTCATCTACTGGGGCGACGGGGGGCGCAGCGACATCATCGGGGCGGGGACGGCGGCGAGGGCGTACTTCAGGAAGAGTGCCGCTGACCTCAACCTCGCCGAGAGCGTCTACCTCACGACCATCGTGCCCGCGCCCAACAAGCGGTACAAGGACTTCCAGGCGTACCGTCCGCTCATGCGAAATCTGCTCGACCGCATGGTGGAGGACGGGCGGGTCACGAAGGCGGAGGCCGACGCCGCGTGGCGCACCCCGATCTACCCGGCGGGCTGGCGCATCGGCTGGAACAGTGACGGTACTGTTCGCAGCGCCGTTTTGGAACGGCCCGAACGCCTCCAGGAGAACATGCCTCCGCCCCCCGTCCAGACCGCCTTTCACTACCTCCAGGCGGTCGAGCGCGAACTCATCCCCAAGATCGGGCGCAAGGCGCTCTTCGGCGGGGGCAAGGTGTACACGGCGCTGGACCTCGGGGCACAGGAGGCGTCTGAGCGGGCGAGTTTGAACGCGCAACTCCCCGACGGCGCCACCCTGGGCCTGGCCCTCGTCAGCCCGAAAAATGGGGAGGTCCTGGCGCTCGTCGGGCAGAAGCTGACGGGCGGGCGGCCCTCGGACTGGAACAACGCCACCCAGGCGCGGCGGCAGGTGGGCAGCTCCATCAAACCGCTGTTGTATACGCTGGCGCTCGAAAAGGGCTGGAAGCAGAGCGACACCGTGCTGGACGCGCCGCTGACCGGTGACTACCAGCCGCAGAACTACGACGGGCGCTGGACCGGCCGCTACGTCACCATGCGGTACGCGCTCGACCACAGCCTGAACCTCCCCACCGTCCGCATCGCGCAGGAGGTGGGGCTGTCCAGTTTCGAGGCCAAGTTGCGCGAATTGGGGCTCGACCCGCCCCCGAACGCGGGCCTGTCCCTGAGCATCGGCACCCTGGAGGCGAGCCCGCTCCAGATGGCCGCCGCCTATGCCCCCTTCGCCAACGGCGGCCTCTACTACACGCCCACGCTGGTGCGCCGGGTGGAGGATGACCGCGGGCAGGTGCTCTACAACCGACCGACCCCGCAGGGCAAAAGGGTGTGGGACGAGCGCACCGCCTGGCTAGGGCTGGACATGATCCGCGGCGTGGTGAACGACCTCACCCCCGCCGAGGGCGGCCTCGCCACCCGCGCGCAGATTCCTGGCCGGGAGGTGGGCGGCAAGACGGGCACGACCAACGACGTGAAGGACCTGTGGTTCGCCGGGGTCACGCCCACGATCAGCGGGGCGGTCTGGGTCGGCAAGCAGGCGGGCGGCGCGCTGCCAGGCTGGGCCTACAGCGGCGAGATTCCCACCCCCGTGTGGCAGCAGGCGGTGGCGGGGGCGCTTGCCGGGCAGCCGCGCCAGAGCTTCACCGAGCCCGGCGGCATCACCTACCGGGTGGTGCGCCGCGTCGAGATGGCCTTCCGCGAGGAGGAGGCCGATCAGGAACAGGTCGCCCGCGACGGCAGCGGGAACGGCGAGGGAGGGGGCTTCTTCAGCCGCCGGGACCGCGCGCCCGCCCCGGCCCCTCAGCCGGAGCCCGACCCCGCCTCCCAGCCTGGCCCCGTGACCGAGGTGCCCCCGCAGGACGCCCCCACCGGGGAGGTGCCCTCCCTCGACCTCAACGCGGTGCCCGTGGACCCGGCCATCGACGGCATTCCCACCGGTGACCCGTATGCCGCCCCTCAGGAGAATCCGGCACCCCAGGAGAACACCCCCGTTCAGCCGAACACGGACGAGACCTTCACGTCCGGTGAGCCCGAACCTCTGCCCGCCGAACCCGCTCCCGACAGCGGCTCCTCCATCGACATCGCGCCGGAACCGGCCCCCGCCGAGCCGCAGCCCCTCCCCGAGGAGGGTGGCGACATACCCGTCTCGCCCGATGGGTTCTCGACGGACGGCAACCAGACAGACGGCAGCAGCGAGAGCAGCCCCTCCGAGACGGCCCCCACCTTCTAACGTGTCGGGCAGAAGAGGCCCCTCACCCAGGGGCTGAGGGGGCTTTCATCCCACGCGCTGGTCGCTACCCGTCCAGCGGAATCAGCGTGAGCGTCCCCGTCTGCGCCGAGCCGTCGATGGTCAGCACCTCCAGGCGGCAGGGCAGGTCGTCGCGGCCATGCTCGCGCACGAGGTAGTTCAGGGCGGCCCGCCGCATCAGCGCGAGTTTGCGCGCAGTCACGCTCTCGGCGGCGCTGCCGTGGCGGGCATTCCGACGTTGCCGAACCTCGGTGAAGATCAGAACTCCACCCTCGCGGCTCACGAGGTCGATCTCGCCCCCCGGAATGCGGTAGTTGCGCGCCACCACCTCCCGCCCCAGCGTTTCGAGGTGGGCAGCGGCGCGGGCCTCAGCATCAGCCCCCTTCATGCCAGCCACTCGTGCCAGGCGGTGAAGTCGGGCACCGCGAGCGACGCGCCCGCCGCGAGCAGCTTCTCCGCGGGGGCCGTGGTCGTCAGGGCCACGACCGTGCAGCCCGCCCCCGCCGCGCTGAGCACCCCGTTCACCGCGTCCTCGTGGGCCAGGCAGTCCTGCGGGTCCAGCCCCAGCAGCGCCGCGCCCCGCTCGAAAGGCTCGGGGTGCGGCTTGCCCCGGGTAACGTGTTCACCCAGCACCCGCGGTCCGAAGCGGGAGCCGAACCCCAGCGCCGCCATCCCAAATTCGACATTCACCGCGTCGGCACTCGTGACGAGGGCGAAGGAGATGCCCCGTTCCTCCAGGGCGTCGAGGTAGGCGCTCAGGCCTGCAACCTCGCGCAGCGCCCCCTGGGCCAGTGTGCGGTAACGCCCCTCCTTCGCCTCGTGGAAGCGCCGGATCAGCCCCTCGTCCGGGTACGTGCCCGTCAGCCGCTCGATGATCTCGGGGTTGCGGCCCCCGTCCACCTTGGTGTCGAGGTCGTGGTCGGTCAGCGTCAGACCCAGCACCTCGGCGGCGACCTCCTGCCAGGCCTGGCGGTGGAAGACGTTGTTGGAGGTCAGCACCCCGTCCATATCGAAGAGCACCCCGGCGGGGCGGGCGGGGAGCGTCAGGCTCACGCCTCCTCCGGCCCGTGCCCCAGCTCGGCGAGGAGGTCGCGGTAGAGCCGGGCGGCGTCGCGGCGCACGTCGTCCAGGGTCGCGTCCTCGGGCGCGAGTTCCAGGGCCGTCTCCAGCGCCCCCTCCAGCACCGCCGCGTAGATGGGCCAGCGGCCCCCCGACCGGGCCACGCCCCCCCCGTCCCGGTCGGCGTCGAGCGTCTGCAGGGCCACCTCCGCCGCCGCTCGCTCGGCGTCGCGCTTGGAGCGGCCCTCGCCCTGGCCGAGGGGGCGGCCCCCCGCCGAGACGGTCACGCGAAACAGCCGGTCGTGGGGCGGGCCGTCCGCCGTGGCGTCGAAGGTCGGCGTGCCCAGGCCCAGCGCCTGAAGCCGCGCGATCAGGTCTCCCTTGGGGTTCATGGTCCCCAGCGTAGACCACGGGAGGGGCCTCGTCCTTGTGGTCGCGCGAATGCTCCCGCGTGCCCCATTCCTCCGGCACCGGCAGGCGGTATGCTCGGCCCCCGGAAGAAGGAGCGCCCTGGTCTGCCCTCCCGGTGGCCCGCGGCGCCCTGCTGCCCCGGAGGCCCCATGACCCAGACCGTCCCCGCCGCCCCGCCCCCCAGCCCGGCCCGCCCGGAGCGCCGCCTGGTTCTCGGCGTGCAGCACGCCATCGCCATGTTCGGGGCGACGGTGCTCGTGCCCATCCTGGTGGGCCTCTCGCCCAGCGTGGCCCTCTTCGGGGCGGGGCTCGCCACCCTGATCTTTCACCTGCTCACCGGGGGCCGGGTGCCCATCTTCCTGGGCTCCAGCTTCGCCTTCATCGCGCCGACTGCGCTGGTCGTGAGGGAGATGGGGCCGGGCGCGGCGGCGGGCGGATTGATTGCCGCCGGGGCGATGTACCTGCTCTTCAGCGGGCTGGTGAGGCTCTTCGGCACCGACCGGCTGCTGCGGGTGTTTCCGCCGGTCGTCACCGGCCCCGTCATCATCGTGATCGGGCTGGGGCTGTCCAGCGTCGCGGTCAACGAGGCGAAGACGAACTGGTGGCTCGCTCTCGTCACGCTCGCCGCCGCCGTGGTCGCCAGCGTGTACGGGCGCGGGCTCTTCCGCATGATCCCCATCCTGATCGGCGTGGTGGTCGGCTACCTCGTCGCGCTCGCTACCGGGCAGATCGGGGGTGAGGCCCTGAACGCCATCTCGGCTGCCCCCTTGCTGGGCCTGCCCGACTTCCACGCCCCCGCGCTCGACTGGCGGGCGGTCGCCATCATCGCGCCCGTCGCCGTCGTGACCTTTATCGAGCACGTGGGGGACGTGATCGTGAACGGGCGGGTCGTCGGCCAGAACTTCCTGCAAAACCCGGGGCTGAGCCGCACCCTCTTTGCCGACGGCATCGCCAACATGAGCAGCGCGGCGCTCGGCGGACCGGCGGCCACGACCTACGCTGAGAACACGGGGGTGCTGGCCCTGACGCGGGTGTACGACCCGGCCATTCTCCGCATCGGCGCCGTGTTCGCCATCCTCTTCGGCTGCTCGCCCAAGCTGGCTGCCGTCCTGAAGAGTCTGCCGCAGGGCGTGCTGGGCGGCGTGTCCATCCTCCTCTTCGGCATGATCGCCTCCGTGGGCATCCGCACCCTGGCCGAGGCGCGGATCGACTTCGCGCACTCGCGCAACCTCATCGTGGTGAGCCTGATCCTGGTGCTGGGCCTGGGCGGGGCGGCCTTTCCCATCACGGTGGGCGGCACGACGCTCACCCTCTCGGGCATGGCGCTCGCCGCCGTGGTGGGCATCGTGGCGAACCTCCTCCTGCCCGCCCAGAGGGCCGAGGTGGACGGCGTGCCCGCGGAGGCGGAACGGGTCGTTCACTAAGGAGGGGGGGAGAGGGGGCCGATCGGGGGGAGAGGGGCGGCCCCACCTCTTTTCCCGCCGCATCCCGGTGGAGCCCCGTCCCAGGTTGGGAAGAGCTGGGCCTGGCCGACTTTCCCTTCCGGTCGGTGTGTTTGAGAGCATGACGCCGGAGGGGTCCACCTGTCTCCCCCGTAACCGTCCTAACGGTCCTCTCCTGACCGCCCATTAAGGTGGGGCCAGGCCCGTGACTACCATCCCCTCCTCCGTCGAATACGTGCCGCTCAAGGACCGGACTTTGCCCATCGTCGTGGAGCGGCTGGAGGGCTGGGCGAGCGCCCCCGGCCAGGTCTTCCGGCCCCACCGGCACGACTTCCAGGAAATCCTCTGGGTCCACTCCGGGCAGGCCCGGCACACCATCGACGGGCGGCTGATCGAGCTGCGGGCGCCCAGCGTGACCCTGATCGCGCGGGGGCAGGTTCACGCCTTCGTGGACGGGCAGGGCCTCGGCGCCTTCGTGGTGTCCTTTACCGAGGACCTGCTGGCAGGCACGCCGGGTGCGGCGGCGGGGCAACTGCTGTTCAACTACGCGCCGGGCGACCAGGTCGTTCCGGTGGGGTCGGAGGCGCAGGCGCAGGCGCTCGCCCTGCTGGAATTGCTGGCGGGCGAGTACGAGCGGGTGCGGGGCGGGGGAGATGTGCGGCTGCTGCGGCCCCTGGTCGAGGCCCTGCTGGTGCTCGTGTGGCGCGCCATTCGGGCCGCCGACGTGAACCACGTGACGGACGCGCCCGACCTGCCCCGGTTCCTCACGCTGCTGGAGCGTCACTTCACCGCCTGGCACGACGTGGGGCGCTACGCCCGGGCGCTGAACCTCTCGCCCAAGGGGCTTTCGCGGCTCACCCGCGCGGCGCTGGGCAAGACCGCCAAGGAGGTCATTCAGGACCGCCGGACCCTGGAGGCCCGGAGGCTGCTGAGCTTCACGGGCGCGAGCGTGAAGGAGATCGCGGGGCAGCTCGGCTTCGCGGACCCCTTTCACTTCAGCCGGGCCTTCAAGGCGGCCACGGGCCTCTCCCCCCAGGCCTTCCGGGAGGGGAGGCCGGAGGAGCGGGCCGGGAAAAAATGACATGGCGCCGTCCCATCCCAGCATTCCCCCCGCGGGAGCCCGCCTGTAGGGTGGGACAGGGGCGAATCCTGTTTCCCTGTCCGGTGTCCGCCCCCGAAGCGAAACGAGAGAGCCCGGTTCACCGGGCATGCCGCGCAAGGAGGCCCGTCATGCACAAGACCCACACCGCCCGCCTGCTGTCCCTAGCCGTCCTGTCCCTCGCCGCCGCGAGCGCCGCGCCCGCCAAGTTCGAGGTGGTGAGCAGCGCCGAGAACGCCAACGTGATGACCGTCGAGAGCGAAACGGCCGTCGAGAACTTCACGGGCCGCACGAACAAGATCAGCGGCACGCTCACCTTCGACCCCGTGGCGCGGACTGGCAGCGGCACGGTCATCATCGACGGCGCGAGCATCGACACCGGCATCGCCGCGCGCAACGGGCATATGCGCTCGCCCGCGTGGCTGAACTTCGACAAGGTGCCCCAGGTCAAGTTCACCGCGACCCGCGTGACCCGGCTGAGCGGTGACCAGTACCGGGTGACGGGGAACCTCACTCTGAACGGGGTCACGAGGCCCGTGACGGCGGACGCGACCGTGCGCTACACGCCCGCCGGTGACAGCACGAAGGCCGCGGGGCTCAAGGGCAACGTGCTGGCGGTCAGCACGAAGTTCAACGTGAAGCTCAGCGACTTCGGCGTGAAGAACGGGCAGATCACCTCGGGCCGCGTGAACGACGAGCTGGCGATCTCGGTGCGCTTCATCGCCAGCGACGGGTAGGGCGTGCGGCCTGCCCTGGTGCGCCGGGTCGCGGGCCTGCTCGCGGGGCTGGCGCTTGTGGCGCTCGTCGTGGGTGTCCTCGTCAGCGCGGTCCTGCTGCGCGGCGCGGCGCTGGTGCAGCGGGTCGAGCCCGCGGGGGCGGTGGGCGCCCTCTTCGGGGACACGGGGAGTCCGGGCACACCCATCGGCTCCCCCCAGCGGCTGATCGTGCGCGACGAGAAGGCCTTCCTGCCCGGCCAGGGCGAGGACGGCGTGCGGTACGTCAGCGAGACCTACCTGCGCGAGAACGGCGTGTACCCCCTCCAGGTCAAGACGGTGGAGCTGGTGCGAAACCTCGTGGTGGGGGCCTCGGTCGCCGCGCTGCTGTTCTTCGGGGGCGTGTGGGTCTGGGCTCGGCGCCGAATGACTTGATTCAGCGGGGAAAGGGAAGGGGCCACTTCCTCTGGCGGGAGTGGCCCTTTCGGTGTTTGGCATGTGGACAGGCCGCACTCGCCACCTCAACCCCTCCGAGGCCCTGATAAGGATTCCGGATCATCCGTTACGACCCCTCCGCTCCGCTCCGGTGCCTCCACTCCTATCCGTCACCGTTTTTCCTTCTCCCTCCGGTCGGGTTAACCAGTTCTTTCATAACTGATGAACCGGAATCCTTATGAGTGCTGGTGAAAGTCTCTCCTGCAGGAGAAGTGTCGTGAGGACCGGGAAAAAAGCCCCTCCCCCTTGAGGGGGGAGGCCGGGTGGGGGTGAACGGGCCGGGCGTCCGGGAAAGGTCGGAAGGTCTGCCCGCCTCGTGGTCAGGGCAAGGTAGGCGAGTTTGAAAGACCCCGCGCTCGCCTACATATTTCCCCGGAGCCACACCAGAGTCGTCGCCCAGGCATTCTCGGCCGCGTCCCGCTTGTAGTTCTGCCCGGTGTCGTTGTGGAAGGCGTGGTTGGCCCCCGGGTAGATCAGGAACTGGTGCTTGACGCCCGCCGCCGCGAGCGCCGCGTCCGTGGCCGGGGCGTTCGAGGTGATGCGGTTGTCGAGGCCGCCGTAGATACCCAGCACCGCCGCCCGGATCTTGGGGATGTCCTCGAAGGACGGGGACGGGCCGTAGAAGGGCACGGCGACCTTCAGGTCGGGCAGCAGCGTCGCCATCCGCCAAGTCATGCCGCCGCCCCAGCAGAAGCCCACCATGCCGAAGCGTTCGGCCTGCGCCCCCGGCTGGGCCTTGAGGAACTTCACCGCCTCCAGCCCGTGCGCGACGTGGGCCTCGGCGGGGGTGCGGGCGATGAAGGCGGAAATCTGGGCGGTGTCGGTGAACTTCGCCGTCCCGCCCTCCGGGGACACGAAGTCGGGGGCCAGCCCGATGAAGCCCGCCTTGGCGACCCGGCGGGTCACGTCCTGAATGTGCGGCTGGAGGCCCCGGTTCTCGTGAATCACCATCACGATGGGGGCACTCGCCACCCCCTTCGGGCGGGCCAGGTAGGCGAAGTTGGTGCGGCCCAGCGCCTCGTAGGTGACGGAACTCGCCTCGATGGAGGGATCGTCGGGCGCGACCTGGTAGACATTCTTGGCGGGCTCGTTCTGCGGCGGGGCGGTCTGCGCCTCGGCCAGCTCGGCGGCGCTCACACCCATCACCCCCAGCGAGGCGAGCAGCGTCCGCGCCCCCAGAATCGAGCCGCCCAGCAGCACGCTGCGGCGCAGAAACTCGCGGCGGGGCAACTCCCCCTCGCGGTAATCCTCGGCGAACTCCTCGGCCACGTAGCGGAACAGGTCCTGCCGGTACTCGCTCATACGTCTCTCCTTTGTGGGTAACCCTTTCGATGTTAAGCGGAAAGGGGGAAGAAGAGGTGTAGGAGCGCGCACGAACGGCGAGCTTGGGGGCCGGGGATGGACCCCACATCTCCTGCCCCTGGCGCCGTACTCTGAGCCATGCGCCCCCCTGTCCCCACCCTTCCGCTCGCCCTCGCGCTGGCCCTGGTGGGGGGTGCGGGGGGAGCCTCACCACCGGCCTCCCCCGTGCAGCCCGGCCAGGTGTGGAGGCTGGACGGCGTGACGGCCGACGGCGAGCAGTTCCAGACCGTTCTGCGCCTGGGGGCCCAGGCCCCGGCGGGCCAACCGCTGACCTACCGCGCGGATCGCGGCGCCCTACTGTACGACCCGCGCGTGCCGTCGTTCGTCGCCCTGGACACCGCCGATGCCGGGAACGGCGGCCTGGCCCTGGCCTGCGTGACCCTGGGAGCCACCCGCCCGCCGCTGTCCGGCGTCCTGATCAGCGGCACCCTCCCCGAAGTCTCGGCGCGCTTGAAAGAAGCCTTCGCGGTGGCGAGCGTCGCCCGCACCCCGGCTGATCTCCGCGCGGCGGCAAGGGAACGGCGGCTGGGCACCTGCACCCTCAGCCGCCGTTGACGCCCGGACCCTACCGCCGACCCTTGCGCCGCACCTTCTGCCCCGGCACCGTCGCCTGCTTGAACTCCTTGCCCTGGAGCTTGGCCTCGATGGCGCGAATCTGGTCGCGCAGGCTGGCCGCCCGCTCGAAGTCGAGGTCCTCCGACGCCTGCCACATATCGAGTTCCAGGTCGGTGAGCTGGGCGGTCAGCGCGTCGCGGTCGTCGCCCACCGTTTCAGAGCTGATCTCACCCTCGACCTCCTCACCGCGAATGACGTTGCGGACACCCTTGACGACCGTGGTGGGCGTGATGCCGTGTTCCTCGTTGAAGGCGATCTGCTTCTCGCGGCGGCGGGCCGTCTCCTCCATCGCCGACTGCATGGCGGGGGTCATGGTGTCGCCGTAGAGGATCACCTCGCCGTTCACATTGCGCGCGGCGCGGCCAATGGTCTGGATCAGCGCCCGCTCGCTTCTCAGGAAGCCCGGCTTGTCCGCGTCGAGGATGGCGACGAGCGAGACTTCGGGCAGGTCCAGCCCCTCGCGCAGGAGGTTGATGCCCACCAGCACGTCGTAGTGCCCCAGCCGCAGGTCGCGGATGATGACCTGACGCTCGACCGAGTCGATGTCCGAGTGCATGTAGCGCGCCTTGACGCCCTTTTCGAGCAGGTACTCCGTGAGGTCTTCCGACATGCGCTTGGTCAGGGTGGTGACGAGGGTGCGTTCCCCCCGGTTCGCCCGCTCGCGCACCCGGCCCAGCAGGTCCTCGATCTGGCCCTGGATGGGCCGCACGGTGACGGGTGGGTCCACCAGCCCGGTCGGGCGGATGATCTGGTCGGCCACGCTGTCGCTGACCTCGCGCTCAAAGGGGCCGGGGGTGGCGGAGACGAAGACGATCTGCCCGGTCTTGCTCAGGAACTCGTCGAAGTTCAGGGGTCGGTTGTCCATCGCGCTCGGCAGGCGGAAGCCGTAGTCCACCAGCGTCTGCTTGCGCGCCCGGTCCCCGTTCGCCATCCCGCCGATCTGCGGCACCGTCACGTGCGACTCGTCGATGAAGGTGATGAAGTCGTCCGGGAAGTAGTCGAGCATGGTGTAAGGCGTGGCCCCGGGGGTGCGCCCGTCGATGTGCCGCGAGTAGTTCTCGATGCCCGAGCAGTAGCCCAGAACCTTGAGCATCTCCAGGTCGTAGAGGGTGCGCTCCTTGAGCCGCTGGGCTTCGAGCAGTTTGCCGACCGACTTGAAGTATTCCAGGCGCTGGTCGAGCTCCTCCTGGATGGTCACGATGGCCCGCTCGATGTTCCCCGCGCTGGAGACGTAGTGCTTGGCCGGGTAGACGATGGTGGCGTCAAGGTCGCCCAGCTTGTCGCCGGTCACCGGATGCACGACCTGAATGCGGTCCACGTCGTCGCCCCACAGCTCGATCCTGAGCGGCTGCTCGTCGTAGCTCGGCCAGACCTCCACCGTGTCGCCCTTCGCCCGGAAGCGGCCCGGCGCCAGCTCGATGTCGTTGCGCTCGTACTGCATGGTCACGAGGCGGCCCAGGATCTCGTCGCGGCTCACCTTCTCGCCGACCTTCAGGATCAGGTTGAGCGCCCGGTACTCGGCGGGGTCACCCAGGCCGTAGATGCACGACACCGACGCCACCACGATGGTGTCCCGCCGCGTGAGCAGGCTGCGGGTGGTGGAGTGCCGCAGCCGCTCGATCTCCTGGTTGATCGAGGCGTCCTTCTCGATGAACAGGTCTTTGCCGGGCACATAAGCTTCCGGCTGGTAGTAGTCGTAGTACGAGATGAAGAACTCGACCGCCGCGTCGGGAAAGAACTCGCGGAACTCGGAGGCGAGCTGGGCGGTGAGGATCTTGTTGGGCGCCATGATGAGGGCGGGGCGCTGCGTCTCCTCGATGACCTTCGCCATGGAGTAGGTGTTGTGGACGAAGAGCCCGCCGCGTCCGGTCAGGAAGGTCTCGAAGCCGTCCACGCTGAAGTCGTACACGAAGGGTGTCTGAGGCTGGACGCTCTCGGAGCGCACGATGGGCGACCAGTGAACGTCGGCCAGCCCGATGAAGGCCGCGTCCTGGAGGCCCAGCGCCGCGCAGATGCGCCGGAAGAGGGGGGCACTGGGCGCACGAATCCCGCACTCGATGGCCGAAATCATGGTGCGGGTGCAGCCCGCCCGCTCCGCCACATCCCGCTGACTGAGGCCCGCGCGCTCGCGTTCGGCCAGCAGCCGGGGGCCGACGCCGGGAATGAGGTCCACGTTCGTGTTACCCCGTCCGGCCTGCTCCACGGCGCCGCGCAGGAGTTCCCGCTTCCGCCCGCTCAGGAAGCCGATCTCGCCCTGGAAGTGCTGCAGGTTCTCCGCACCGGAGATGGTCAGCTTGTGGTAGGTGCCGTATGCCCCATCGGGTCGCTTCTTCTGCACCGCGCGCACCCGCGCCCAGATGCCGAAGCGCAGCAGGGCCTCGGCGAGTTCCCCGACCAGCCGTTCACTAGCGGTGATCGCCGTGACCGCGTTCCCCTCCACGCCGCCGTCACCCTCGAAGTAGGCGCGCAGGAGGCCCGCCAGAAAGGCATTCGGAAAGGCCGCGAAGTTCTCGGGGAGGTGCTTGGTGTGGGCCGTTTTCCCCATCAGCCGGGAGAGCAGTTCGTGCCAGACGCGCCCACCCAACACGAAGTCGCCGTCCTGGCGGCGGAAGAAATTGGCATCCAGCGCCCTCAGCGCCACTTCCAGTTGCCCCTGGACTTCCGGGTCGCGCGCCGAGATCAGGGCGAACTGTTCGGCGGAGTGGCCCTCGGCGACGTACTGCCCGAAGACGAGGGCCAGCGGGGCGTTCAGGGGCAGGGCGGCGGGGAGTTCAGCCATCCGTGCGGAAACGCGGCTTTCTTCCAGGGTCATCAGGCCGCCCGCGATGGCCGCCCTGGCCCCCGCCGCGTTCAACCGGCCCGCCTTCTTGCCGTGCCGAACCGCGTGCAACTTGCCCGACGGTTGGGGATAGTGCGCCTGCACCAGGTCGCGCCACTCGCCGTCCCGCTCGGCGGTGTACGGGGCGGACACCTGAAAGGGTAGTCCGTCCAGAATGTCCAGAGTATTGAGATACGTCAGCGTCTGCCCCGGCTCCGGGGTTCGGCGCGGCACGGGAAGGGCGTCCCCCTCCTGCACCGCGTCCCCGTGAATCAGATGCAACTGTCCGCGGCGGAGAACCCAGACGCTGTGGTCGGCGGTCACCGTGACGTCGCGGCCACAGGCGGTCGTCAGGCGGTGCAGCGTCTCCGGCGTCCGGTGGCGGCTGAGGGCCGTCACGTCCCGCCAGTCCACCCGGCCCGTCTCCGCGTCCCAGGCGAGAACGCGCATGGACCCCAGCGGGGGGAGTTCCAGCGATTCCTCGTCCTGGGCTGGTGTGCCGAAAATTTCGTCGATGAGTTCACCGATGGGCAGGCGGCGCACCTGGCCGTCCACCTCGACCGTCACCGACTCGTGCCAGGCCACGCTCTTGCCCGTACCCGTAGCTCCTAATAATGTCTGAAACCGAAGTCCCGACTCCAGCCCATCCACCAGACTGCGAATGGCGGTCGGCTGGTCCCCGGACGGCGTAAAGTCGGACTGGACCCGTAGCATCCTCCTATTTTACGCCGGGGACGTAAGGGGAAGGTAAGCGCGATGGCGGACTCCACTCCTGCCGAGTCCTGCACGTCCTGCTGATAGGAAGGGCTGGCGCGGAGTTGCCCCGGCGATCCATGTCTGCCGTAGAACCTGGAGTGGGGGCGCCTGGGTGGGCCGGGGGATGAGGCCTGGTTCAAAGGAGCGGGACTTGCGTGAAAGGGGCATTGGGGCCGTATCTCTCCGGCGGCTTGTGTGGCGGTGGCCGCCAGGTGCGGGGTCGTGACGGAATTGGAGAGTTGGAGGCGCGCCGCTGCTGGGGCTCCTGGACGTTGAGGCAGGATCGGAGGCCAACCGGCTGTTGCCCATCCTCACCCCCGTCTATCCCACCCCGGGCGAGGCGCCGTCCGCCCGCTCCGGTCCCCCCTCCGCCCCGCCGGTCGGAAGCCCCCCGATGAGCCGGGCGAGCCGGGCGAGTTCGACGAGGGCGACGGGGATCAGCAGGAGGTACAGCACGAGGCTCCAGCGGGCCGCGAAATAGGCGACCGGGACCATCAGGAGGTAGCCGAGGGTCGCCTCCACGCCCATCGCCGTGATGCGGGCGATGACCCGGGGGGGCAGGTTGGCCTCGACCAGCCGGTGTCCCCGGGCGCAGTGCAGCCAGTTCAGCAGGATGAGCAGGGACAGGACCGCGACGTGGAGGCCGAAGACCGTGTAGGCCAGGGGCTCCTGCGGAAAGCGGCTGATCAGGGCCGCCGAGAAGGGCACGAGCGCCACCACGAGCAGGGCGAGCAGGTTGAGCGCCGCGTGCGTGAAGTCCGAGCGCACGATCAGGCTGCTCCCCAGGTGGTGGCCCAGCCACACCACGCCCAGCAGCGCGAAGCTGACGGCGTAGGCCGTGAGCTGCGGTCCCAGGGAGAGCAGGGCCGCGGGCAGGCCGCCGGGTCCCACCTCCTCCGGGGGGCGCACGTCGAGCACGAGCAGGGTCATCGTGATGGCGAAAACACCGTCGAAGAGTGTGTCGACCCGCAGGCTGCTCAGGAAGCGGGCCGGGGCGGGCCGGCGCGGGCGCGTCACGCCGGGCTCCCGCCCCGCGTCCCCCCGCGCTGTGCCCGGCGGTCCAGGATCAGCAGGGCGAGCACGCCCAGCCCCAGCATGACGCCCATGCCCGCCACGAACCCCCACGCGGCGGGGCGCCCGAAATCGATGGCGTCCCGGCCCCGCACCACCCCCAGCAGGATGGCGACGAAGGCGAGCACCTCGGCCTGCACCAGCACGCGGGCGGCGCTCCAGCGGCCGTCCCGGGCGAGGCTGAGCCCGACGACCCCCGGCAGCGTGAACAGCGCGCCCATCACCCGCGCGGTGAGCGGCGTCAGCGTCCACGGCCAGACCGCGATCAGCCCGGCGGGCCACAGGAACAGCAGCAGCCCGGTCGCCAGGGTGAGGGCGCCCACGGCGGCGAGGACGGCCCGCCACCCGCCCGGCAGGAGGAGGTCGCGCTCGTCGGGCGTGCCGGGGTCCGCCCCGCGGTTGGCCCACCACGCCGCCAGCACGAGAAAGGGCGTGGTGAAGTACAGCCCCGCCCAGGCGATGAAGCTCACGTGGCCGGGGTGAAAGCGGTCCCAGTGCAGCACGGTCGCGATGCCCAGCAGCGTGGCGAACAGCCCCACCGCCGGAAAGCCCGCCGCGACGTGGTGCCAGCGCCCCCGCAGGGTGCGGGCGAAGAAGAGGATGCCCCCCAGATACCCGGCGGCGAGCATCATGGCGGTGAGGGGCGGCTTGATCGGCCAGGCGAACAGCCGGTCGGTCCGCTCCGGCCACAGGTACAGCAGCGCGAAGGCGATGAGCAGGAAGGGCAGGACGAATGCGGCGAGCCAGCGGGTGGCGGGCCGCACCCGGTCGTCACCCGGCTGGGGAGGGGAGGGCGGCACTCGGGTCATGGGTCTCTCCTGGGGACGCGCCCGGCCCGCCCAGGGCGTAGGCCACGGCGTCCGCGACGCTCAGCTCGTGCCCGGCGGCCTCCTCGGCGGCGAAGGTCGCGGCCCCCGCGCCCGACCGCAGGGCGTCCACGGCGTCCTGGTAGAAGGCGGCGTTGAGGTTGTGGATCAGGCCGGTCTGTTCACGCAGCGCCCGCGACGCGCCCAGGAGCCGGGCGGCCCGCGGGGTGTCGCCGCGCCGGGCCGCCACCGCGAGCAGGCCTTCCAGCCCGTACGCCACGCCCTCGTCGTGGCGCAGCCGGGCGGAGAGGGAAAGCCCCGCGGCGAAGTGGGCCGCCGCCTCGTCGGGGTGGCCGAGCAGCAGGGCGGTCCAGCCCACGTGGTTCTCGGCGATGGCGAGGCCGAGCTGGTCCCCCTCGCGGCGGGTCAGCGCCAGGCTCTCCTCGAAGCGGGCGCGCGCCCCCGCCACCTGCCCGGCGGAGAGCGCGGCGCGGCCCAGCGTCAGGAGGGCCATCGCCTCGCCCCAGGCGTCGCCCGCCTGGCGAAACAGGGCGAGGCTGCGGGCAAAGGCGGCGCCCACCCGGGCCGGGTCGGGGGGGACCGCGGCGGCCAGCGCCAGCCCCAGGGCCAGGGACGCCACCCCCGCGCCCGAGAGGTCGCCCCCGGCCTCGAACAGCGCCGCGCTCTCCTCCAGGTCGGGGGCGAGCGGCCCCGGCTCCGCCTGCCAGAAGGTGATCGCCCGCGCGTAGTACAGCGCCTGGGCCCGGGCGAGGTCAGGCAGGGGGACGCCGGACGCGAGCACCTCCTCCATCCACGCCCGGACCTCGGCGAGGTGCCCGGCGACCCACCAGTACAGGTACAGGTCCCAGGCGAGCCCGGCGGCCCCCGCGGCGTTCCCGGTGTCGAGGTCGTGCCGCACCGCCGCGCGCAGGTTGTCGTGGGCGAACTCCAGCCGCGAGACCCACCCGGCCTGGGTGGGGCCGCGCAGCTCCGGGCGCGCCCGGGCGGCGAGGGCGTGGTAGTAGGCGGCATGCCGGGTCCGCAGCGCCTCCAGGTCGCCGCTGGCGGCCAGCAGCTCCCGCGCGTACTCGCGCACGGTGGCGAGCATGGAGAAGCACGGCTCCTCCTCGCGCGGCTCCTGCCCCACCAGGCTGCCGTCCACCAGGGCCTCCAGCCCGCCCAGCACGTCGGGCACGTCCGGGCCGCACACCGCCTCCGCCGCCTCCAGGGTGAACCCCCGCGCGAAGACCCCCAGCCGGGCGAAGAGGTCACGCTGCTCGCCCGTGAGCAGGCGCACGCTCCAGTCGATGGCCCCCCGCAGCGTCTGCTGCCGCTCGGGCAGGTCGCGGGCGCCACCCGTCAGCAGCGGCAGGCGCTGGTCGAGCCGCGCGAGGATCGCCGCCGGGGGCAGCAGCCTGATGCGCGCCGCCGCGAGTTCGAGCGCGAGGGGCACCCCGTCGAGCGCGGCGCAGATGCCCGCGACCGCCGCCGCGTTGGCCCCCGTCAGCTCGAAGTCGGGCTTGACGGCGTGGGCACGCTCCACGAAGAGCCGCACGGCGGGGGAGGTCAGGAACTGCGCGGGGGAGGCGCGGCGCCGGGGCTCCGGGAGCGGCAGCGGCCCCACCTCGACCTGGCGCTCCCCGCTCAGGCGCAGCGGCGAGCGGCTCGTGACCAGGAGGCGCAGGCCGGGCGCGTCCGAAAGCAGGTCCGTCAGCAGCGGCGCCGCCGGGAGGACCTGCTCGAAGTTGTCGAGGACGAGCAGCAGCTCGCGGCCCGCCAGCGCCCGGCACACATCCTGCGCCAGCGTCGGCCCGCCGGGGTCGCGCAGCCCGATGCCCCGCGCGATGGCGGGCAGGACCGCCCCCGGCTCGTGCAGCGCCGCCAGGGGCACGAAGCGGACCCCGTGCCGGAACTGGCCCCCCAGCGCGGCGGCGGCGGCGAGGGCGAGGCGGGTCTTGCCGATCCCGCCCGGTCCCCACAGGGTCACCAGCCGCACGTCCGGCTGCCCGAACAAGCCCGTCACCTCCCGGGTCTCCCGCTCGCGGCCCACCAGGCTGGTGAGGGGAACAGGAAGCGCCCCGGCCCCCAGTTCCGGCTCGGGCGGCGGGACCGCCGGGGCACCAGCGGCCAGGCCCTGCTCGTACCGCTCGGTGAGCAGCACCGCGAGGTCGTCCGCCAGCAGCTCGCGCAGCTCCCTCGCGGAGGTGAAGGGCTTGTAGGAGGCGGCGTCCTCCGCCCGGATCCGGCCCAGCAGCTCCTCCAGCCGGGCCTCGCGCCCCGGGGCGGGCGTTTTGACGTAGATCAGCTTGGGCCGGTCCCCGGCGAGCAGGTACTCGTCCTCCAGGCCGGACACCTGCTCGCCGGGCGCCACCCAGCCGTAGCGTTCCCAGTACAGGCCGACGAACACCTGGCTCTGGGCGAGGTACGCCCGGTACAGGTCGCGGGGCGGGTGGGGCCGCGCGCCCAGCTCGAACATCACGGGCGTCAGCCGCAGCCGCTCAATGGCGGCTCTCGCCGCCCGGCGTTCCTCCGCGAGTTCCTGGAGGGTCGAGGAGACGAACACGCGCAGCTTCTGGTCGGGGGTGCGGATGGCGGCGCTGGGGGCGGGGGGCGGGGCAGGAGACGGCTGGAGGGCCGCCGTCTCGTCCGGCCCGGGCTGGTCCGGCATGGGGAGCCTCCCTGGGGCGGACGTGCTGGCGCCCGGCCCACTTTGTAAGGTTCATCATACTCCCGCGCGCCCGGACCTCTTCCGGCTCCCGGCCTAAGTCTGATTGCCTAACGCCTCCCCCGCCACCCCCAGGAAGGCACGCACGATGGGTCCCCCGCCCACCTCCTCCCGGCGCCACACGGCGACGATCTCGACCAGGGGCGCGTCCTCGACCGGGCGGTACACCACACCGGGCAGCGCGAGGCGCTCGAAGAACCGGATGGGGAGGAAGACGCCCAGCCCGGCGGCCACCAGCGAGAGCAGGGTGGGAATCTCGATGGCCTCCTGCACCACGTTGGGGGTGAAGCCCGCCGAAGCGCACCAGCGCATGACCTGATCGAAGTAGGTCGCGCGCAGGTGGCGCGGAAAGAAGACGAACCGCTCGCCCCGGAGGTCACCGATGCGGAGCCTGCGCTTGCGGGCCAGCGGGTGCCCGGCGGGGAGAGCTGCGACGAGCGGCTGGCGCCACAACGCCCGCGAGTCCAGCCCGGGGTCGCGCACGGGCAGCAGCATCAGGCCCACGTCAATCTGCCCGCCCCGCAGCGCCGCCTCCTGCTCCTGGGCGGTGAGTTCGCGCAGGTCCACCGAGACGTTGGGGAAAGCCTCGCGGAAGGAGCGCACGATCTCCGGCAGCCCCCCGAAGGCGAGCCCGCCGACGAAACCCACCGTCAACCGCCCGACCTCGCCCCGCGCGGCCCGCCGGGCCCGCTCGACCGTCTGCGCCGCCTGGGCCAGCGTGGCACGGGCACCCACGAGAAACTCCTGCCCCGCTGGCGTCAGTTGCACCCGCCGGGTGGTCCGCAGCACGAGGGGCACGCCCACCTCGTCCTCCAGGTTGCGAATGGAGTTGGACAGCGCCTGCTGCACCACGAACACGCGCTCGGCGGCCCGCCCGAAGTGTTCCTCCTCGGCGAGGGCGACGAAATGACGGAGGTGGCGAAGTTCCATGCTGGGCCTTTCGGGGAGGGAGCCCGGCAGCTAGGCTCCCCCAACCCGCCACAAGCTTAACCTACCATTCGGCGTGGTGAATGCGCTCATTTTGCCCTGTTGGAAGCGGTGAATGGCACGGCATAGACTACTAACCATGACCAAACTGCCCCCGCGTGCCGAACTGCCGCCGCAGGACCGGGAGAAACTCAACGCCGTGGAGACGCAGGAGTGGCTCGACTCGCTCGCCTACGTGCTGGCGAATGCCGGGGACGACCGCGCCGCACAACTGTTGGAGGAACTCGACCACTACGCCTACTTCCACGGGGCGCCCATCCTCTTCAAGCAGAACACGCCGTACATCAACACCATCGACGTGGACCAGCAGCCCGAGTACCCGGGCAACCTGGAGCTGGAGCGCAAGATCCGCAACGCGATCCGCTGGAACGCCGTGGCGATGGTCGTCAAGGCGAACAAGAAGAGTGACGGCATCGGCGGGCACCTCGCCACCTACGCGAGCAGTGCCGAGCTGTACGAGGTGGGCTTCAACCACTTCTTCCGGGGGCACGGGGCGGGGGTGGACCGCGACCTGATCTTCTTCCAGGGGCACGCGAGCCCGGGTATCTATGCGCGCTCCTTCCTGGAGGGCCGCTTCACGGAGGCGCAGCTCAACAACTTCCGGCGCGAGCTGAGCCCCGACGGCCCCGGCCTGAGCAGCTACCCCCACCCCTGGCTGATGCCGCACTACTGGGAGTTCCCGACCGTCTCCATGGGTCTGGGGCCTATCCAGGCGATCTATCAGGCGCGCTTCATCAAGTACCTCGAAAACCGGGGCCTCAAGCCGGGGGGCAATGCCAAGGTCTGGGCCTTCCTGGGTGACGGCGAGATGGACGAGCCGCAGAGCATCGGCGCCCTGCGCTTCGCCGCCTACGAGAACCTCGACAACATCGTGTTCGTCCTGAACGCCAACCTTCAGCGGCTGGACGGCCCGGTGCGCGCGAACTCCAAGGTCATCCAGGAGTTCGAGGCGCTGTTCCGGGGGGCGGGCTGGAACGTCATCAAGGTCGTGTGGGACTCGAAATGGGACGAACTGCTGTCCCGCGACTACAACGGGGCCATCGTCAAACGCTTCGAGCAGCTCGTGGACGGCGAGTCGCAGCGGTACGCGGCCTTCGGCGGCAAGGAGCTGCGCGAGAAGTTCTTCAACACGCCCGAACTCCAGAAGCTCATCGAGGGCTGGACGGACGCCGACCTCGAACTCCTCAACCGGGGTGGGCACGACGTCCACAAGGTCTACGCGGCCTACGAATCGGCGGTGAAGCACACGGGCAGCCCGACCGTGATCATCGCCCGCACGGTAAAGGGTTATGGCCTGGGCGAGACGGCGCAGGCCCGCAACGTGGCCCACCAGGTCAAGAAGCTGGAGTTCGGGGCGCTGAAGAACCTGCGCGATCTATTGGAACTGCCGCTCACCGACGAGCAGGTCGAGCACCTCGACTTCTACCACCCCGGCCCCGACTCGCCCGAAGTGAAGTACATGCTCGAACGGCGCCAGGCGCTCGGCGGCTTCGTGCCCGAGCGCATCGTGGACTACCCGCGCCCGACCGTTCCTGCTGGCGAGTTCTACGAGGAGTTCGCGGCGGGCAGCAAGGGCCGCGCGGTGAGCACCACCATGGCTGCCGTGCAGATCATGAGCAAGCTGCTGCGCGACAAGGAGATCGGCAAGCTGATCGTCCCCATCGTGCCCGACGAGGCCCGTACCTTCGGCATGGACGCGCTCGTGCCGCGCATCGGCATCTACTCGCCGCGCGGGCAGACGTACCAGCCCGTCGATTTCGGGTCGCTGATGGCCTACAAGGAGAGCACCGACGGCCAGATGCTCGAAGAGGGCATCACGGAAGACGGCGCGATGGCCTCCTGGATCGCCGCCGCGACGAGCTACGCGAACCACGGCGTGCCCACCATCCCCTTCTACGTCTTCTACTCCATGTTCGGGATGCAGCGCATCGGCGACCTCGTGTGGGCGGCGGGCGACCAGCGGGCGCGCGGCTTCCTCTTCGGGGCCACGGCGGGCCGCACGACGCTGGCGGGCGAGGGGTTGCAGCACCAGGACGGCAACTCGCTCCTGCAAGCCTACGTGGTGCCCACCCTGCGGGTGTATGACCCCGCCTTCGCCTACGAACTCGCGGTGATCGTCGAGCACGGCATCCAGCGGATGTACGTGGACGACATCGACGAGTTCTACTACGTCACCATCGACAACGAGAACGAGG
The DNA here is from genome assembly GCF_002897375.1 of Deinococcus aerius. Taxonomy (NCBI): domain Bacteria; kingdom Thermotogati; phylum Deinococcota; class Deinococci; order Deinococcales; family Deinococcaceae; genus Deinococcus; species Deinococcus aerius. The sequence goes on from NZ_BFAG01000011.1 coordinate 168,801, forward strand.
TCCAGCCCGCCATGCCCGGCGACCACGCCCAGATTCGGGAGGGGATCATCAAGGGCCTGTACCGCTTCCAGGCGAGCGAGAACACGAAAGCGGGGCTGCGCGCGCAGATTCTCGCCAGCGGCCCGGCGATGGGCGCGGCGCTCGATGCCGTGAAGATGCTGGAGGGCTACGGCGTGGCGGCGGACGTGTGGTCGGTCACGAGCTACAAGGAACTCCACCAGGACGCCCTGCTGACCCAGCGCCACAACATGCTCCATCCCACGGAGGAGCCGAAGGTTTCCTACGTCGCCTCGCAGCTCAGCCAGGAGAACGCGCCCGGCGTGCTGATCTCGGTCAGCGACTACGTGAAGCTCGGCGCCGACGGCCTGAACGGGCACCTCGACCGCAAGCTGTGGACGCTGGGCACCGACGGCTGGGGCCGCTCGGAGGCCCGCGAGGAACTGCGCGACTTCTTCGAGGTGGACGCGCGGCACGTGACCCTGGCGACCCTGTACGCCCTCCAGCGCGACGGGAAGGTGAAGGGGGACGTGGTGGCAAAGGCCATCGCCGAGCTCGGGATCGACCCCGAGCGGGAAGCGCCGGTCCTGCGTTAAGCGTTGAGCCGTCAGCTTTCAGCGGTCAGCGGCCTATGCTGGGAACTGAGAGCTGGCGGCCCCTCATTCACAATCCAAGGAGCGTCCAACATGGCGACGGAACTGAAACTGCCCGACGTGGGCGACAATATCGAGCAGGGCACGGTCGTGACGGTGCTCGTGGGGCCCGGCGACAGCGTGACCGAGGGCCAGCCCATCATCGAGATCGAGACGGACAAGGCCGTGGTCGAGGTGCCCGCTACCCAGGGCGGCACGGTCGAGGCCGTGAGCGTGAACGTGGGCGACACCGTGCCGGTGGGCGGCACCATTCTGACGTTGGCGGGGGGGGACGGCGGCGCGGCCACGGCCAGTGGGGGACAGGCCCAGACCCCCTCGCCCGGAATGCCCTCCGCCGAGCCCGACAGCCCAACTGTGGCCGACGATCCTGATACGGCCAACCGGGTCGCCCAGGCCCAGGTCGAGGCGCAGAAGGTGCAGGCGGGGACCTCGGATGGAAGCGGCGCGGCGCCTGCCCGGACGGGTCCCTCGGCGGGCGGCGCCCAGGTCACCCTCCCCGACGTGGGGGACAACATCGAGCAGGGGACGGTCGTGACGGTGCTGGTGGGGCCCGGCGACACGATTCAAGAGGGCCAGCCCGTCATCGAGATCGAGACGGACAAGGCGGTCGTCGAGGTCCCGGCGAACGCCTCCGGCACCGTGCAGGACGTGGCGGTGAAGGTCGGCGACACGGTGAAGGTCGGCGGCGTGATCCTGACGCTGGGGGGAGGCCAGCAGCCAGCGGCGAGCGCGCAGCCCGCCCCGGCTCCGCAACCCCAGCCCGCCCAGGCGCCCGCCTCGCGGGACAACTTCCCGGTGGATACCCTGTCCACCGGGCGGCCCACTGCCCCGCGCGAGACGCAACTGACCCCGCAGGAGGCGCAGCCCGCAACCCAGGCGCCGGGCGCCCAGCGGCCCTACAACACCCAGGCGTATGACAACCGCCTGCTGATCCCCGCCGCGCCCAGCGTGCGCCGCCTGGCCCGCGAGCTGCACGTGGACATCCACGACGTTCACGGGACCGGCATCGCCGGGCGCATCAGCGAGGAGGACGTGCGCCGGACGGCGGGGACGCCGAGCGTGCAGGCTCCGGCAGCTCAACCCGCCCCCGCTGCGGCCCCCGCCCCGACCCCGGCTCCCGCCGCCGCGCCCCTCCCCAACTTCGAGCGGTGGGGCACGGTGCGCCGTGAGGACATGAGCGGCATCCGCAAGGCGACCGTGCGCTCCATGACCCAGTCGTGGACGACCATCCCGATGGTCACGCATTTCGACAAGGCGGACGTGACCCGCATGGAGGAGACGCGCCGCCAGTTCGGCGCCCGGGTCGAGAAGGCGGGCGGCAAGCTCACCATGACCCACATCCTGATGAAGGTCGTGGCGAACGCCCTGCGGAAGTACCCCAAGTTCGGCGCCAGCCTCGACCTGGAGGCGCAGCAGGTGGTCTACAAGGACTACGTGAACCTCGGCGTGGCGGTCGATACGCCGCAGGGCCTCCTCGTCCCGGTTCTCAAGGACGCCGACCGCAAGAGCATCACCGAGATCGTGCTGGAGCTGAACGAGCTGGCGGGCAAGGCCCGCGAGCGCAAGCTCAAGCCCGACGAGATGCAGGGAGCGACCTTCACCATCTCCAACCTCGGCGGGATCGGCGGGTACGGCTTCACGCCCATCGTGAACGCGCCGGAGGTCGCCATCCTGGGCGTCTCGCGCGGCGGCTTCGAGCCCGTCTGGAACAAGGAGACCGGGAGCTTCGAGCCGCGCAACATGCTGCCCCTCAGCCTGACCTATGACCACCGCCTGATCGACGGGGCGGACGCCGCCCGCTTCCTGCGCTATATCTGCGAGGCGCTGGAGGACCCGTTCCTGATTAGCCTCTAGCGGTCAGCATTCGGGCGTCAGAAGGAACAAGCAAAAGCCCCCACTTTCGCGGTGGGGGCTCTCGTGCGTCTGGATTGTCTACAGCCGGTCGTGGTTGTCGGCCTCGCCCGAGACCTCGTTTTTAAGTTCGGGGCGAGTGCCGGGGGGCAGGTCGCCGGGTTGCTCGCTGACGTGGGGGGTGACCTTCTCGCTGGGGGGGACGTAGCCGGGGTTCTGGTCCACTCCGGGGCGCAGGCCCACCCCTGCCTCGCCCGCCGCCAGGCTGGTGCTCTCGGTCCCCAGCCCGCCCGCCACGGTGATGCCGCTGCCGAGCGTGGTGTCCTGCACGCCGATGCCCGCCACCGTCTCGGCGCCCGCGAACTCGGGGGTCTGGGCGGCGTGCTCCATCGCCGCCGGGTCGCGGGTGGCGAGACGGTCGAACTGGCCGGTGACCTCCCGGGGGTCCTGCGCCTGGACCGACTCATACTTGCCCTGGTCGGCGCTCCCCGTGCGGTCTTCCGCGTGCGTGGTCGTGTAGTGTTCCTCGTGAACGTCCTTGGGGTCGGGCATCTGGTAGCCCGTCTTGTAGTCGGGCGTGCGTGTCAGCTCGTTGATCTGTGTCCCGTCCGCAGGCGCGTTGTCGGGGCGGCCGTCTCGATCATTGCGAGAGTCGTTCATGCTCCAGTCTCCCGCGTGGGGGAGGGCGGCGCATTCCGGGTTCCTTCAGCGTCATGGGTCGTCCCGCTCAGAATCGCCAGCACGGCCGCGTGGCCCTCCTCCCGGGCGAGGTCCGCCGCGGCCCGCCCGTCCCCGGTGGTCGCCGCCGGGTCCGCCCCCGCCGAGAGCAGCGCCTCCACCAGCGCCCCGTTCCCGTTCTGCGCCGCGCTCATTAGCGGGGTGAAGCCGCCGTGCTGGGCCGCGTTCACGTCCGCCCCCGCCGCCAGCAGCCGCAGGGCCAGGGCCGTGTGGTTGCCCGCAGCGGCGGAGTGGAGGGGTTGGACCTGCATGGCGTTCGTGCTGGGCCGGTTCACGTCGGCCCCGCGGGCGAGGAGTTCGGCGGCGACCTCCTCCCGCCCGAAGAAGGCGGCCAGGCCCAGCGGGCTGAACCCGTCCGGGCTGGTGGCGTTCACGAGGTCGGGCTGCGCGTTCAGGTGAGCCAGCAGGGGCGTGAGTTCCCCCGTGGCTGCGGCCCCGAACACGCTGAGCGGCGCTCCCGCCCCGATCAGGAAACGCATGATCTCCGGGCGCCCGTAGTACGTGGCGAACAGGACCGGGGAGAGGCCCGTGGGGCTGACGGCCCCCAGCAATCCCGGCTGGGCCGAGATCAGGAGGCGCACGCCCTCCAGGTTGTTCGCGTGAATAGCGGCGAAAAGATCGTTGGGGGCGTCGTTGGTCATGCCCCATCCTAGTGGCGCCGTCCGTCCCCGACTTCTCCGATCCTGCGCGCCCAGCCCGGGGTTTGGCCGTGCCAGCGGGCGTAGGCCGCCGTGAAGGTCGTCACGCTCGCGTAGCCGACCCGCCAGGTGACTTCCGCCACGGGTAGGCCCAGGCCCTCCTCTTCCAGCAACCGGCGCGCCTCGGCCATGCGGCGGCGGGTGACGGTGGTGAGGGGCGTCTCCCCGAAGAGCCGGGCGTAGCCGCGGGCCAGGTGGGCCGGGCTCAGGCCGCTCGCCCGCGCCGCGTCCCCCAGCCCCACCGGGCCGAGGGCGAGGGCGTCGAGCGTATCCCGCGCCCGGAAGAGCCGCCGCGCGAGTTCGGCCCGCCTCGCGGGGGAAAGGGCTGGAAGCCCGTCCGCCGCCCGCCACGCCTCCCGGTCCTCGCCCACCAGCAGGTCGAGCAGCCGCAGGGCCAGGGTGTCGAGCGCGAGGGGGTCCAGCGTGCGGGCCTCGTGCCGGGTCCGCAGCGTCCCCAGCAGCGCCCAAATGGGAGGCGGCGGGGTCAGCGTCCGTTCCAGAAAGCGCAGGTGAGCCCCCGCGTCCTCGGCCAGCGGGGCGAGGGTCAGGACGCCCGGGTTCAGGAAAATGCAGAAGGACCGCGTGCCGGGCTCGACTTCCACCCGGTAGGAGGTGCCTTCATTCAGGAGCAGCGCTCGCTCGCCGCCGACGCGGTGCCGGGCCTGGCCCGTCCAGTAATGGGCCGTGCCGCGCATCGTCTTCAGCGACAGTGCCCCGAACGCCGACTCGCCCGCGTACCCGAACGATTCCTCGTTCAGCAGGCGGGCGAGCGGCGCCGTCATGACCTACCGGGCGCGAATGACCATGGCGATGCCCATGCCGCCCCCGATGCACAGGCTGGCAACCCCCGTCTCCTTGCCGCTTCTCCGCAGGGCGTGGACCAGCGTGACGAGGACGCGGGCGCCGCTCGCGCCGATGGGGTGACCCAGCGCAATCGCCCCGCCCGTCACGTTGACCTGCGCGGGGTCCACCCCCAGGTCCCGCACCACGGCGAGGCTCTGGGCAGCAAAGGCCTCGTTCAGCTCGAAGAGGTCCACGTCCGCTACCTTCATCCCGGCCCGCTCCAGCGCGACCGGAACGGCCTTTGCCGGGCCGATCCCCATGATGCGCGGGTCCACCCCGATGGCCGCGTAACTCGTGATCTCGGCCAGGATGGGGAGGCCGTTCGCCCTGGCGTATTCCTCGGTGCTGACGGCCAGCATCGCCGCGCCGTCGTTCAGGCCGCTCGCGTTCCCGGCGGTCACGGTGCCCTCCTTCTTGAAGGCGGGCTTGAGTTTCGCCAGGGCTTCCGGGGTCGTCCCGGGCCGCACGTGCTCGTCCCGCTCGAAGAGGGTCGGTCCCTTCTTGCCCGGCACCTCCACGGGCACGACCTCGTCCACGAAGGCGCCGGAGTCGATGGCCGCCGCCGCCCGGCGCTGGCTCTCCACCGCGAAGGCGTCCTGCTCCTCCCGCGACAGGTTCCACTGCTCGGCGATGTTCTCGGCGGTGATCCCCATGTGAACGTCGTGGAACACGTCCGTCAGGCCATCCGACAGGATGGAGTCGAGCGCCTGCGCGTGGCCCAGGCGGTAGCCCTGCCGGGCGCGGGGGAGCAGGTAGGGTGCCCGGCTCATGCTCTCGGTGCCCCCCGCCAGGTACAGCTTCCCGTCCCCCGCCCGCAGGCCCTGCACCGCGCTGACGACGGCCTGAAGGCCCGAGCCGCACACCCGGTTCACCGTCTGCCCGGGGACGTGTTGGGGCAGGCCGGATTTGATGGCGATTTGCCGCGCCACGTTCATGCCCTGCCCCGCCTGAAGGACGTTCCCGACAATCACGTCCGCAACCTCCTCAGCATTCACCCCGTCGAGGACCGCTTTCGCCACTGTTACCCCCAGATCGGCGGAACTGACCTCGGCGAGAGAGCCCATGAAGGTTCCAATCGGCGTGCGCCGCGCCGCCGTGATGACCAGAGTTTCCATGCCCGCAATCTAACGCGTGGGTGGGACGGCACCCGCTGCCTGTCCCCGTCCCCGGAACGCGGTGGCCCGGTACCCTTCCCCCATGACCCGCCCCACCCCGGAGCCGCGCGCCGCCTACCCCTACCACCACCCCATGCCGACCCGCTGGGCGGACAACGACGTGTACGGGCACGTCAACAACGTCACCTACTACGCCTATTTCGACACGGCGGTGAACGCCTCTCTCGCCTCTCAGGGTGCGCTGGACGTACAGGCGGGGGCAGTGATCGGCCTGGTGGTGGAGACGGGCTGCGCGTTCTTCGCCCCCGCCGCCTTTCCCGACCTGCTCAGCGTGGGTGTGCGGGTGGCTCACCTGGGCCGCAGCAGCGTGCGTTACGAACTCGCCGTCTTCCGGGAGGGGGAGGAGAGGGCCTGTGCCCAGGGCCACTTCGTTCACGTGTACGTGGACCGGGGGACGCGCCGACCAGTGCCGCTGCCGGATGCGTTGAGAACGGTGCTGGAGGTCCTGCGCCCCGCCGCCGGGAGGTAATGGGCTGGTAACGACCCCCTGCGATGCTTGCCCTGGAGGATCACCCCACCCGCTCCCCTCCAGAGGAGACCGACCATGACCGCCCAGGCCAACCCTCCCCGCGTCCTGATCGAACCCCGCGTCTCACGCTTCCTGTTTGCCGATACCCGGCTGGCCCCCCTGTGGACCCTGCTCCGCATCTACGTGGGCTGGCAGTGGCTCGAGGCCGGGTGGCACAAGGTCACCGACCCCGCCTGGGTCGGCGGGCAGGCCGGAACCGCCGTCACTGGCTTCCTGCGCGGCGCATTGGCGAAGACGGGGGGCGAGCGACCGTCGGTGTCCGGCTGGTACGGCTGGTTCATCGAGAACGTCGCGCTGCCTAACGCCACCCTCTTCTCCTACCTGGTGACGTTCGGTGAGCTCGCCGTCGGCACCGCCCTGATCCTGGGCCTGCTGACCGGCATCGCGGCCTTTTTCGGCGGCCTGATGAACGCCAATTTCCTGCTGGCGGGCACCCTCTCCAGCAACCCCCTGCTGTTCATCCTGGCGACCTGGCTGGTCCTCGCGTGGCGGGTGGCGGGCTGGTGGGGCCTGGACCGCTGGGTGCTGCCGCGCCTGGGGGTGTTCAGCGCCCCCAGCCCCGAGGCCGGAACGCCGGGCGCCCGCCCAGAGTCACATTCCCTCCGCTAATCTCACCGGGGAGCGCCACCCACCGACTCACGGCCCGGGTGGCGCCCTCCCGTGGGTCTGGACGCGCCGCCGTCCCGCCCGCCACACCGCCCACATCAGCAGCGGCTGAAGCGGCAGCCGCGCCCACAGGCCCCACGCGGGCAGAGGCTCGAAGCGTTCGGCCTGCTGCGCCATGTAGACGTTGGCCGGAAAGACGGCGACCAGCAACGCGAGCAGGCCCAGCCGGGCAGCGGGTCGGGTGGCGGGATGGAGCAGACCCAGCCCCCCCGCAAGTTCCGCCGCGCCGCTGAGCAGCGTCGCCGTTCGCGCCGCCAGGGGCAGACCCGGCGGCACAATTCGGTCGAACGGCTCTGGGCTCACGAAATGCAGGACGCCAGCCCCGATGAACAGGGCGGCCAGCAGCAGCACGCCGGGGGTGGGCCGGTGAAGCTCCTCGTTCGCCAGGGGTTCGGCTGGCAGGTGGCGCGACGAGAGGGCCGGACCTGATGCCCGCCCCTCCTCGCGGGTGGCCTGCTCAGCCCTGGTTGGAGGCGGGGACACTGCGGGCCTCCTCCACGTCCCCGGACTCCTTGAGCCCGTCGTGCTCGGTGTTGCGGGCGGCGTTCGCCTCGCGGTCGTTCACCCCCCCCAAGGAGGGCTTGCCGCCCTTCTCGCGCTCGTGGACCTCCTGCCCGCTACGTTCGTACTCGCCGGGCTGGCTGGTGTGGCCGCTGTTCTTGTCGTCTTTGTCTGGCATATCGGCAGCTTCCCACGAGGTGGCCCCGGCAGGGCGAGAGGAAGCCCAGCGGGCGTTAAGGGACTGCCCTGTCAGGGGGAAACGTAGACGTGGACGCGGGGAACGCTCCCGTCCGGTTCGAGCCAATCGCCGTCCACCGTGGCGACGCGCCGCCAGCCCTCACCCTCATACAGGCGGACGGCGGACAGGTTCCGGTGGTGAACGTCGAGGATGGCGCGTTTGCCCAGGGCCTCTGCGCCCGCCCAGGCGGTGCGGAACAGCTCACGTCCTAAACCCTGGCCGCGTCCTGCCGGGGCGACAAACAGCCGCGAGAGGATCAGGACCTCCGGGGCCGGAAGACCCGTGGCCCTCACCCAGCCGGGCACGGGGTCGAAGACCGGGCGCAGGACGACCTGCCCCATGGCCTCATTCTGAAGCTCGGCCACCCACTCGCCCACGGTCCCGGGCGGGGCCAGGAACGCCCGGGGGTCGTCAGGCCAGGTCGTGGGGTAGCCGTCCGTCTCGTGAACCTGCCGCATCGCCCGTTCCAGCGCGGGGAGGTCCGCCCCGGTGCGCGGGCGGATCACAGGCGCGGGAGGGTCACGCCCGTCTGCTTCTGGTATTTCCCTCCGCGGTCGCCATAGGTCACCTCAGGCCGCTCGCCCTCGAAAAAGAGGAGCTGCACGCAGCCCTCGAAGGCGTACATCTTGGCTGGGAGGGGCGTGGTGTTGCTGAATTCGAGGGTCACGTGGCCCTCCCAGCCGGGCTCCAGCGGGGTCACGTTGGCGACGATGCCCACGCGCGCATACGTGCTTTTTCCCAGCGCCACCACCATGACGTTCTCGGGAATCCGCAGGTACTCGACGCTGCGGGCCAGCACGAAGGAGTTGGGCGGAATGATGATCTCGGGCGCCTGGATGTCGATAAACGCGCGCTCGTCGAAGGCCTTGGGGTCCACGATGGTGTTGCCGTGCGCGTTCGTGAACACCTTCCACTCGTCGGCGCAGCGCAGGTCGTAGCCGAAGGAACTCAGGCCGTAGCTGATGACGTGCCCGTTCTCGGCGGTGCGGACGAGGCGGTCCTCGAAGGGGTCGATCATGCCCGCTTGGGCGAGTTCACGGATGCGCCAGTCCGGGAGGATGCTCATGGGCCGCATGCTAGCGGGCGTGGGGTAGCCTGTGCCCGTGAGGGTGGCGGTGATCAGCGACGTGCACGGCAATGCCTTCGCGCTGGAGGCGGTGCTGCGCGAGATGCGTGAGGCCGCCCCCGACCTGACGGTGAATCTGGGCGATCAGGTCGAGGGTTCAGCCGACCCCGCGCGGGCGGCGGCGCTGCAACTCGATCTGGCGCGTGCGGGGGCACTGGAGGTGCGCGGCAACAACGAGGAGAAGCTGTGGCCAGGCGGTCGGCGCTCCCCCCTCAGCCGCGAGTACGGCGCGTGGCTGGAGGCGCACGTGGACGCGGCGCTGCTGGCGCGTCTCGCCGCCCTGCCCCTGACCACCCGCGCGCTGGACGGGAACCTCTTCGCCTGCCACGGCACCCCGGAGAGCGCCTGGGACAGCCTGCTGTGGGTCTGGCAGCCGGAAGGAGAGGGGAGGGGGTTTTACCGTGCCCGCGATCCCCGGGAACTCTGCGCGCTGGTCGAGCCGCTGGGAGCAGAGGTCGTGCTGTGCGGGCATACCCACCGTCCCGGCGCGACCCGGGTGGGCGACACGTTCGTCGTGAACGCGGGCGCCGTGAGCGATCAGGTGGACGGTGATCCCCGCGCCCGCTGGACCCTGCTGACTCGGGAACGGGGCGGCTGGTCGGTCGAGTTTCGCGCCGTGCCGTACGACATCGAGGCGGCGGTGCAGTGGTCGGAGGCCCACACCCCCTTCGGCCTCGGTGAGGGGGAGTTGTTGCGCTCCGGCACCTTCGAGCGCCGGGGGAGTTAGGGCATGGGTGTACGCTGCCCCCATGCGCGTGGCAGCGGTGATGGTGGCGTTGGCACTGGGGACTTCGGCAGCCGCGGCGGGATGCGGGGGCAGCGAAGGCCCGCCCACCTGGGTCAAGCCGGGGGTCTACCGGGGAACGGTGGGCACCCAGGCCGTCAATCTCGCCATTCGGAAGGAGGGAACGGACCTCACCGGGGCGTACTTCTACGAGCGCCGGAAGGTCGATCTCCCCCTCACGCTCGGGCGGCGGGGCGAGACGCTGGTGGCACAGGAGGAGGTCTGGTCGGGACCGGAGGCGGGGCTCAAAGTGACGGGTTGCCTGACGCTCGCCCCAAATGGAGCAGGACTGAAAGGGCAGTGGCGTCGACCGGACGGCGGACAACCTCTGCCCGTCACCCTCGCGCCGCTGGAGGTCACGCGCCTGCCCCTCAACCTCCCCGACTCGCCGGGCCTGCGGAAACTCCGAACCTCGGACCCGCTCGCCTTCCTGAAGCTGAATCGCCCCTGGGTTCCGTCGCCGGACAGGACGAGCATCCGGGAACCCCTGACCGGCTTGACCTACCCGCGTGTCCCCGGCGGAAGTGCGGCCCTGAACGCCGCCCTGCAAGACCGCCAGCTCCTCCACGCCGCGTACGCGCTGGGCTGCCGCTCGCAGCTTGGTGACGCGCCCGCCGGGGGCGACGGGTACACGCTCACGGCCCGGGTCACCTTTCGCCGCCCCCAGCTCCTCAGCGTGACCGAGAATGCCGGGTACTACTGCGGAGGCGCCCACCCCGAGGCCTTCGACGTGGGGCTGATTCTGGACCGCGCCAGTGGTCGGGAAGTGCCCGTCACGGCGATCTGGCCGGGCCTGACGGCTCCCCGCCTGAACAGCCTGTACCTCGCCCGGGTGAAGGCAGAGGCGGACTGCCGTGAGGCCCTGACGGACCGCGCCCCGACGTTCACGGCGAACCTCACCCCGGCAGGCCTGGCCGTCACACCCACGGGGTTACCCCACGTGGTCTTCGCCTGCGCGCAGACAATCATTCTGCCGTATGCCTCTCTGCGGGCTTGGGCTGACCCGAAAGGCCCGTACTTCCGCGACCTCTACTCGCGCTGAGGCAAGACAAACGCGCCCCAGGTCTCCCCGGAGCGCGCCGGAAGCCGACTTCAGCCCTTGAGCTGGCGGGTGATCTCGACCTGGCGGCGGGCCTGGTGGCGGATGGCCGCCTTGATCTCCTCGCTCAGCGGCTCCCCGTTGGCCGTGACGCTGACGCCGTAGGGGTTTCCGCCCGCCGCGAAGACCGCCGGGTCGGTATAGCCGGGTGTCACGATGATCGCGCCCCAGTGCATCGCCATGACGTACAGCGTCTGGAGGGTCGTCTCCTGCCCGCCGTGGGCGTTTTGCGCGCTGGTCATGGCGCTGAAGGTCTTGTTGGCGAGGACGCCCGACGCCCACAGGCCGCCCAGGGTGTCGATATACGCCCGGAGCTGGCTCGTCGCGCCGCCCCAGCGGGTGGGGGAGCTGATCATGATGGCGTCCACGTTCTCCAGGTCGGCTGGGGTCGCCTCCGGGATATGCGCCGTGCGCTCCTGCTGGGCCTTCCAGGCGTCCTGGCTGTTGACGACCTCCTGCGGGGCCGTCTCACGCGCCTTGACGACGCGAACCTCCGCCCCGGCTTCCCGCGCGGCTTCGGCAGCGACCTCGGCCATCTGGTGGTTCGTGCCGTAGGTCGAGTAGTACACGATGGTCATGCGGACTGGGGCAGGATTCGTCATGGCCCCAGGCTACGCTTTACCCCTAAGTTATTCAACATTAAGTAGTTTTAAGGGACTCCATGCCGTTCACATGGGATTCACGGAGCCTCCCCGCGCCCTTCACGCGGGCAGTTCTACCCTGGGCACAGGTGAGGGAAATCTGTTCCCCGCCCCGAAAGGAGCAGTGCTTTGGTATGGATGTGATCATCAACAACGCGACCCCCGGGGCCACCCTTCAGATGGTGCCGCAGCAGTACGTGCCCGCGCCGGGCCTGGGGTCTTCGGCGCCGTACGGCTACGGTCCCGGCTACCGCCACGATGGGGGTTTCCCCGGGTTTTTCCTCGTCCTGCTGATCGCCGGGGCGGTGGTGTTCCTGCGTCGTCGCGGGGCCTGGCGGCGCTGGGCCGGGGCGGGAGGCCCGGCGGGGGGCCACCTGGGCGACGAGGTCCGCGACACCTTCCGGCGTGGGCGGTCGCGTTTCCTGAACGACCACGCGCTCGACATTGCCCGCGAGCGGTACGCGCGGGGCGAGATCAACGCCGACGAGTACGAGACCCTGCGGCGGACGCTGAGCGGTGAGGAGGGCGGAGCGCCGCGTCCTCCGGCCGGGGGCGACGAGGGGACGCTCAAGCTCTGAGGCTCTTCCGGGGTGGCCTGCCTGCCCCATCTGGGGGGCGGCCCCGAACCGGCGAGAATGGCAGCAGCCCATGACCACCATCCTGATCGTCGAGGACGAGGCGCGGCTCGCGGAGATTCTGGAGGGGTACCTGCGCCGCGAGGGCTTTCACACCGAGCGGGCGGCGAACGGTCCCCGGGCGCTGGAGCTGTGGCGCGCCGCCCGTCCCGCCCTGATGCTGCTCGACCTGATGCTGCCCGGTCTGGACGGTCTGGAGGTCGCCCGCCGCGTCCGGGCCGAGTCCGACCTCCCCATCATCATGCTCACCGCCCGCGACGAGGAGGTGGACCGGCTGGTAGGCCTGGGCATCGGCGCCGACGACTACGTGGTCAAGCCCTACAGCCCCCGGGAGGTCGTGGCGCGCGTGAAGGCCGTGCTGCGCCGGGCGGGGGGTGGGGTTGGCCTGCCCACCGTTCGGCACGCGGGGCCGCTCACCGTGGACATGGCGAGCTACGAGGCGTACCTGGCGGGCGAGCCGCTGGACCTCACCGTGGCCGAGGTTCGCCTGCTCGCCCTGCTGGCCCGCGAGCCGGGGGTGGTGCGGACGCGGGCGGAACTGCTCGCCGCGCTGGGCAGCCTGGACCGCGGCACCGACGAGCGCACGGTGGACGCCCACGTCAAGAACCTGCGGCGCAAGTTCAGCCCGCACGACGCGCTGCTCGACACCGTGCGCGGGGTCGGCTACCGTCTGAAGGTCCCCTGATGTGGACCTGGAGACACCGGGCATGGGGAGCCCGCCGTCGGCGCCGGGGCCTGCGCGCCCGCCTGACCCGGATGTTCGCCCTGGTGGCTGTCCTGGCAGTGGTGCTCACGACCGTCCTGACGGTGGGCGCCACGTTCCGCGTTCTCGCCCAGTTCAACCCGGAGGTGGGGACGGGCGCCACCTGGGACGCGGCGGCCTGGCAGCAGGTGGCGAGCGGGGCGGGGCGCTCCATCGTCCGCAGCGCCGTGCAGGCCGCCTTCCTGAGTGCGCTCCTCGCCATCTTCGTCGCGGGGTTCGTCACCCGGCAGCTCACCCGCCCCCTTGCGCGGCTCGCCGACGGGGCCGAGCGGCTGCGGGCGGGGGACCGCCGCGTGCAACTCCCCATTCCCCCCCGTCAGGACGAGTTGCGAGACCTGACCGCCACCTTCAACGACCTCACCCTCAGCCTCGCGCGGCAGGAGGCGTGGCGGCGCGGGCTGGTGGCGGACATCGCCCACGACCTGCGAACGCCCCTGGCCGTCCTGCGCTCGGAGATCGAGGCCATGCAGGACGGGGTGCAGCCGCTGGACGGGGCCGCCCTCACCCGGCTGCACGGCGAGGTGCTGCTCCTCGCGCGGCTGGTGACCGACCTGCGGACCCTGTCCCTGGCCGAGAGCGGGGTACTCAGCCTGGAGCCCCGCCCGTTGGATGGGGGGGAAGCCCTGCGGGGGCTCGCGGAGGCTTACTCCGTCCGGGCGGCGGAGGTGGGGGTGACCCTCTCGGTCCATGCGCCCGCCCCGCTGCCCCTGTATGCCGATCCCGACCGCCTCCGCCAAGCTCTCGGGAACGTCATGGACAACGCCCTGCGCTACGCGGCGCCCGGCCCGGTCGAACTGTCCGCCCGGCAGGATGCGGACGGCACCCATCTCAGCATCCGCGACCACGGCCCCGGCTTCCGCCCGGACGACCTCGCCCGCGCCTTCGAGCGATTCTACCGGGCGGACGCCAGCCGCACCCGAGACCCGCAGGGGCGGGCCAGCAGCGGGCTGGGCCTGGCGATTGCCCGCGCTCTCGTCGAGGCCCAGGGGGGACAGCTTGCCGCCCGCAACCACCCGGGAGGAGGTGCGGAGTTCACGCTAAGGCTGCCGTCCGACGGAGGGAAAATTCAGAGGATCAAAAATGGGAACTAAGGCTGACTTTTCCCCCTCCCCTTGGGTAAGGAAGCTTGGAAGGGTGGTAGTGGTGAGAAAGTTCTGCCACTTGGGTAGAGGGTGAGTGCTTAAGCAATTACGTAGGCTGGCAGCCAGCCTTACCTCGGCCAGAAGGAGAATCACGGCCGCATCACACGTGAGGTGTCAAAATAAAGCATTCCAAAATTTGGGGGATGGATACTGAGTTAATTTTTTCACTCGTAGGCCCCTACTAGGGTTATCCGTCCGTCTTTCGTTGTAGGAACATGGAGAGAAGATGCGGAAACGTCTTTTTGTTATAGTAGCATCAGCGGCCATCATTTCCTCCTGTGGTGAGATTCCAAAGATGGGGACGTACAAATTGATGCACGTATGGATTCAGATTATTCCTATATTCAAAGTATTCAGAAGAAGATTGAAAATGGGGAACTTAAACCATCGTTTACAGTTAGTGACACTGGCATATGTGGTCAGGATATAATCTCCAATAATGGTAGGTATTCCTGTTTGGGCTATAACATCTTAGACGGCATTTATGCTGGCCAAGTCGGTGGCCATGTGTACCTCTCTTGTAATGTAATTATGTCGTATATGAAAATGACGGGGAATATATACACGACTGATTATAAAGTCGTGGGTCGAACTGCGAGTGGCGAGCGCACATCCTTAAATCCTGGCAAACAACTCCTTGTAACTTTAGATACTGTTCCGTATACTCCTGGAAAAACATATTGTGTAACTTCAATTGGCGAGGTAGTTTTCCCGGGAGAAACAACACTTAAAACACAAGCTTCTAGGCTCCCTGACTGCAAGGCACTCTAGTTAGTCTTTTGTATCCGAGTGGATTGTAAAAGCGGGCTCTCCTAATAATGCCTCACCTGCTATAGCGGCGTGAAGCATTTTGCTTATGTGTGCGTGATAGCCAAGTAGATTATCTGTACGTCTAGCTAGGTCATAAAATGTGAAATTAGAAGGGTTTTCAATGGCTTCAATAAGCTCTTCACATGCTTCACGCAGTAATGGCGATATGTCGGAGAGTCTTTGTATCAACTCCATGTCCTGTATTTGGTCACTCCATTCACTCTTAGTCATAAGGTATCTTTCTGTCCATCTTGTCTAGGTGTAGGAGATTGGCTCGTCGATGGTCACCTTGTCAGAGGCAAAGCTGCTCCCCTCAGACCCGGATGGTGACCCGCGCCCCGTCGTCCTCCAGATGAACCGTGTCGATAAAGCGCACGACCCGGCTCGCATACCCCATCACCAGCGTGTGCGTGCGCGCCCCGCCGCCGAAGCGCCTCACGCCGCTCAGCAACTCGCCATACGTAATGCCCGTCGCGCTGAACACGATCTGGCTCCCGGGGGCGAGTTCGTCCGTCTTGTAAATCTTGTGCTCGTCCACGCCCATCGACACGAACCGCTCGCGCATCGCGTCGTCCTCGGCGATGAAGCGGCCCTGAATCTCGGCGCCGAGGCATTTCATCGCCGCTGCCGAGAGCACACCCTCCGGCGCCCCGCCCGAGCCCATCAGCGCGTGGACCCCGGTGCCGCGCACCCCGACCGCGAGGCTCGCCACCACGTCCCCGTCCCCGATCAGCTTCACGCGCGCCCCGGCCTGCCGCACCCGGCGGATCAGGTCCGCGTGCCGCTCGCGGTCGAGGATCGTGACCAGCAGGTCCTCCACGTCCCGCTCCAGGCTCTGCGCGAGGACGCTGAGGTTGGCCTCCACCGGCCAGTCGAGGTTCACCCGTCCGGCGGCGGGGGGCGGCACGACGAGCTTGTCCATGTAGCAGTCGGGCGCGTGCATCAGGCCTCCCCGCTCGGAGAGGGCGATGACGGCCAGGCCATTGGGCAACCCCTTGGCGGTCACGCTCGTCCCCTCCACCGGGTCCACCGCGATGTCCACCTCGTACTGCCCCTGCCCCAGCTCCTCGCCGATGTACAGCATGGGCGCCTCGTCCATCTCGCCCTCGCCGATCACGACCCGGCCACGGATGTCGAGCGAGTTCAGCAACTCACGCATGGCCTCGGTGCCCGCCCCGTCCACCGCGTTCTTGTCGCCCATGCCCACCCAGCGGCTCGCCGCCAGCGCCGCCCCCTCGGTCACCCGCGCCGTCTCCAGCACCAGCGCGTGCTCGAAACTGCCCGTCCTCGCCTGCGTGCCCTGCCCCTTGCCTTTGCCCGTCATGGTTGGACCGTAGCACGACCGGGCGGAAAAGTACGGCTGGGAGCGGTTCCAGCGTGTCACCGCCCCCGGGGCACCCTCAGCGCAGCACGCCCAGCCAGACCAGCAGCAGCCACAGCAGCACCGGGATCGCCAGCGAAAGGGCGATCAGCTTGATCAGCCGCCACCAGTCGTTCAGGAACTCCCGCATGGCGGCAGGGTAGCAGGGGAGGAGAGGCGTCGCCTGCGCCCTGCCTCACTCTGTCTGCGCCCTATTAAGCCCCCTTCCGGGCCGCTCTGCTTAAACTGCCCGCATGACCCTCAGCGACCTCGCAGGCAAGCCCGCCCCGCAGAGCCTCCTGACGAACATCCCCCGCCTGGTCGCCCACTACTACGAGACGCGGCCCGACCCCCGGAACGCGGCGCAGCGGGTGGCCTTCGGCACGAGCGGGCACCGGGGGACCAGCCTCAACGGCACCTTCAACGAGGCCCACATCCTCGCCGTGTCGCAGGCGGTCGCCGAACACCGCGCGGCGGCGGGGATCACCGGGCCGCTGTACATGGGGCTGGACACCCACGCCCTCAGCGAGCCTGCCTGGATCACGGCCCTCCAGGTTCTTGTAGCGAATGGGGTGCGGGTGCGTGCCCAGCCGGGCTTTTTCACGCCCACGCCCCTCGTTAGCCACGCAATCCTGAACCACAACCGGGCGGGGCAGGGCGGGACCGCGGACGGCATCGTCATCACGCCCAGCCACAATCCCCCTCAGGACGGCGGCTTCAAGTACAACCCCCCCTCCGGCGGCCCCGCGGACACCGACGTGACGAGGGCCGTGCAGAACCGGGCGAACGCGATCCTGGAGGGCGGGCTGAGCGAGGTTAAAAGGGTCAGCCTCGACGACGCGATGGCCGCCCTCGATCCCTTCGACTTCATCGGGCCGTACGTCTCCGAACTCGGGGAAGTCGTGGACCTCGATGTCATCCGTCAAAGCGGGGTGCGCCTCGGCGTCGATCCGCTCGGCGGGAGCAGCCTGCCCGTCTGGGAGGCGATCAAGGCGCAGCACGGTCTGAACCTCACCATCGTCAATGAGCAGGTGGACCCCCGCTTCGCCTTCATGACGGTGGACCGCGACGGCAAGATCCGCATGGACTGCTCCAGCCCCTGGGCGATGGCGAGCCTCCTGGCCCTCAAGGGCGACTACGACGTGGCCGTGGGCAACGACCCCGACGCCGACCGCCACGGGATCGTGACCGAAGGCGGTCTGATGAACCCCAACCACTACCTCGCGGTCATGATCGACTACCTCTTCCAGAACCGCCCGGGCTGGAACGCGGACGCGGGGGTGGGCAAGACGCTCGTTTCCAGCGCCCTGATCGACCGTGTGGCGGCGGGAATCGGGCGGCGGCTGGTCGAGGTGCCCGTCGGCTTCAAGTATTTCGTGGAGGGGCTGCTCACGGGCTCCCTCGGTTTTGGCGGCGAGGAGTCGGCGGGCGCGAGCTTCCTGCGGATGAACGGCGCCCCGTGGAGCACGGACAAGGACGGCATCATCCCCGGTCTGCTCGCGGCGGAGATCACCGCCAAGACGGGGCAGACGCCCAGCCAACGCTTCGCCGCCCTCACCGAGCAGTACGGCGCGACGGCCTATGACCGCCAGGACGCCCCCGCCAACAGCGAGCAGAAGAAGGTGCTCGCCAACCTCAGCCCCGATCAGGTCACCGCCTCCACCCTGGCGGGCGACCCCATCACCGCCAAGCTCACCCGCGCGCCCGGCAATGGCGAGCCCATCGGCGGCCTGAAGGTCACGACCGACTCCGCCTGGTTCGCCGCCCGGCCCAGCGGCACCGAGGACGTGTACAAGATCTACGCGGAAAGCTTCAAGGGCGAGGATCACCTGCGGCAGGTCATGGAGGAGGCCCGCGAGGTCGTCGCGGCGGCCTTCAGGGCGGGAGGGGCGGCGTGAACTCGGCCGAAGGTCACACCGTCATCACCCGCGAGGAGATCACGGGCGTCGAGTTCGACTGGTTCGCCACCGACGCCAGCAGCCATATCGCCCAGTTCATGGCAGCGGGCGATCCCGGCGTGCCCGAGGCCGCCCTCGCCTCCGAGGAACTCCTCGAAGCCCTGCACGTCTGGGTTGACACCCGCCCCGAGCGCGAGGAGGCGAACGCGCTGGCCGGGGGCTTCGACGAGCACCTCACCCCGCCGCAACGCAGAGGCGCCTACGTGTACGACCACGTGCCGAACGAGCCAGGGGTGTACCGCCTCGTCGCCGCGCCGCGTACACCCCTGCGGGTGGAGGAACTGCCCGAGCGGTTGCGCGAGTACCTGCGCGGGCTCACCCTGCCCGTTCCCCTCGGCACGAGGCGAATACGGGTTCACGAGGACGGAGGGGCAGATGCCCTGGAGGGCGTGACCTGAACCCTTCCGGGCGTCCTTGCGCTCCCTGCCCGGCTCGCGCTATGCTACTGCGGTTGAAAACTGCCCGGGACCAGGGTTGCCCCAGGGGGTTTTTCGGCACGCCACTCCCGCGCTGATGCTGACAGTCGCCGGACGTGCGTTGATCACCTCGGCTTCACCGCCAACCCGACCCCGCTCCCTGGACTCTTCCATGTGTGGGCGGGCCCCCACGAAACCAGACCAGACTAGGAGTGATGACTCTGCCTACCACCCAGCAACTGCTCCGCAAGGGGCGCGCCACCCTTCAGAAGAAGAGCAAGGTCCCCGCGCTCAAGGGGAGCCCCTTCCGCCGCGGCGTCTGCACGGTCGTCAAGACCACGACGCCCAAGAAGCCCAACTCGGCGCTGCGCAAGATCGCCCGCGTGCGCCTGTCCAGCGGCTTCGAAGTGACCGCGTACATCCCCGGCGAGGGCCACAACCTCCAGGAACACTCCGTCGTGCTGATCCGCGGCGGCCGTGTGAAGGACCTTCCCGGCGTGCGCTACCACATCGTGCGCGGCAGCCTCGACACCCAGGGCGTCAAGGACCGCAACAAGAGCCGTTCCAAGTACGGCACCAAGAAGCCCAAGGCCGGCGCGGCCGCCGCGGGCGCCAAGAAGAAGTAACCCCCGCTAGGCGGCGGGGGAGAGCGTAGGCCCCCGCCGCCCCGTGCGGACAGAGCGGCCACCGCCCACAGAGGTGAGGCCAATGAACCGAGCTAGCTGAGTTTCAAGGAGTAGAGCATGGCACGTCGCCGCAGAGCAGAAGTGCGCCCCATCCAGCCCGACCTCGTCTACCAGGATGTGCTGGTGAGCGCGATGATCAACCGCATCATGATCGACGGCAAGAAGAACCTTGCCAGCCGCATCTTCTACGGGGCCTGCCGCCTGGTGCAGGAGCGCACCGGCCAGGAGCCGCTGAAGGTCTTCCGCCAGGCCTTCGACAACGTCAAGCCCCGCGTCGAGGTCCGCAGCCGCCGTGTGGGCGGCAGCACCTACCAGGTGCCCGTCGAGGTGGGTCCCCGCCGCCAGCAGAGCCTCACGCTGCGCTGGATGATGACCGCCGTGGAGGGCCGCCCCGAGCGCACCGCCATTGAGCGGCTGGCGGGCGAGATCATGGACGCCGCGCAGGGCCGTGGCGGCGCCATCAAGAAGAAGGACGACGTGGAGCGCATGGCGGAAGCCAACCGCGCCTACGCGCACTACCGCTGGTAATCAGCGCCGCTGACAAGAGCGTGACCGGACAGCGGCCTAGACAGCCGACTGTCCCGTTTCGCTGAAAGCCAGGGGTTGACCTTACGGTGACGGGATACGTCGCCGCGGAAAATAGGGAGTCCTATGACCACCAAAGCCCAGAGCTACCTCACCCACTTCCGCAATATCGGGATTGCCGCGCACATCGACGCGGGCAAGACCACGACCACCGAGCGCATCCTGTACTACACCGGGCGCACCCACAACATCGGTGAGGTCCACGACGGCGCCGCCACCATGGACTGGATGGAGCAGGAGCGCGAGCGCGGCATCACGATCACCGCCGCCGCCACGACCGCCCGCTGGAAGCGTTCCGGCACGAACGACGAGTACACCGTCAACATCATCGACACGCCCGGCCACGTGGACTTCACCATCGAGGTGGAGCGGTCCATGCGCGTGCTGGACGGCGCGGTGGCCGTGTTTGACTCCAGCCAGGGCGTCGAGCCGCAGTCCGAGACGGTGTGGCGCCAGGCCGACCGTTACGGGGTGCCCCGCATCGCCTTCGCCAACAAGATGGACAAGACGGGCGCCTCGTTCGAACTCGTGGTGAACGACATCCGCGAGCGCCTGGGCGCCATCCCCGCCCCGATCCAGTACCCCATGGGCCAGGAGAACGAGTTCAAGGGGATCATCGACCTCGTTCGCCAGCGCGCCTACACCTACACCAACGACCTGGGCACCGAGATCCAGGAGCACGACATCCCCGCCGAGTTCGAAGGCAAGGTCGCCGAGATGCGCGCGCAGCTCATCGAGGCCGCTGCCGAGGTCGATGAGGACCTGATGCTGCTGTACCTGGAGGGCGAGGAGCCCTCGCCCGAGCAGCTCGTCGCGGCCCTGCGCAAGGGCACCATCGAGAAGAAGATCTTCCCGGTGCTGTGCGGCTCCGCCCTGAAGAACAAGGGCGTGCAGCTCCTGCTCGACGCGGTGATCGACTACCTCCCCAGCCCGCTGGAAGTCCCCGCCATCCGGGGCACCACTGAGGACGGCGAGACCGTCATCGAGTTCCCCGCCGACCCCGAGGGCAAGCTCGCCGCGCTGGCGTTCAAGATCATGGCCGACCCCTACGTGGGCCGCCTGACCTTCGTGCGCATCTACTCGGGCACCCTGAACTCCGGCTCCTACGTGTACAACGCCTCCAAGGAGAAGCGCGAGCGCGTCGGCCGCCTGCTGAAGATGCACGCCAACAGCCGTGAGGAAGTCACCGAGCTCAAGGCGGGCGAACTCGGCGCCGTGATCGGCCTCAAGGACGCGGGCACCGGCAACACCCTGATCGGCGACGGCGACGAGCGCGTGCTGCTGGAGAGCATCGACGTGCCCGAGCCCGTCATCAAGCTCGCCATCGAGCCCAAGACCAAGGCCGACCAGGAGAAGATGGGCGTGGGCCTGCAGAAGCTCGCCGAGGAAGACCCCACCTTCAAGGTGGAGACCGACCAGGAGAGCGGCCAGACCACCATCGCGGGCATGGGCGAGCTGCACCTGGAAATCCTGGTGGACCGCCTGAAGCGCGAGTACAAGGTGGACGCCAACGTGGGCGCCCCCCAGGTCGCCTACCGCGAGACGATCACCAAGCCCGTCGACGTGGAGGGCAAGTTCGTCCGCCAGTCCGGTGGTCGCGGCCAGTTCGGCCACGTGAAGATCAAGGCCGAGCCGCTGGAGCCCGGTTCGGGCTTCGTGTTCGAGAATGCCGTGGTGGGCGGCACCGTTCCCCGCGAGTACATCGCCCCGGCCCAGAAGGGTATCGAAGAGGCGATGCAGAGCGGCCCCATGCTGGGCTTCCCGGTCGTGGACATGAAGGTGACCGTGTACGACGGCAGCTACCACGAGGTCGACTCCAGCGAAATGGCGTTCAAGATCGCCGGTTCGATGGCCCTCAAGGAGGCCGTGCAGAAGGGCGCCCCCGCGCTGCTGGAGCCCATCATGCGCGTCGAGGTGACGGTCCCCGAGGAGTACATGGGCGACATCATCGGTGACCTGAACAGCCGCCGCGGCCAGATTCAGGGTATGGAGGCCCGCGGCAACGCGCAGATCGTGAAGGCCTTCGTGCCCCTGAGCGAGATGTTCGGCTACGCGACCGACATGCGCTCCATGACCCAGGGCCGCGCCAGCTACTCGATGTTCTTCGACCACTACAGCCAGGTGCCGAACAACCTCGCCCAGCAACTCATGAAGAAGTAAGCCCGAGAGGCTGAGGGAAAAGCCCGCCGAACAGGCGGGTTTTTCCTTTGGTGCGGCGGCGTGAATTAGGAGCGGGTGGTGGGCACGCTACTCTGACCGATATGAGATCGTCTTCCCCCCGAACGAACGCCCCCACGGGACCGAGGCCGCCGCGCCTGGCTTTCCTGACCGTGCCCCTGCTGATCGGGCTGATCTACAACGCCATCTCGCTGCTGACCCTGCCCTTCTCGGGCGACACCCTCAATGCCATCCTGGCGCAGCTTAACGCCGCGACCGGGGAGCCGGTGGCCGCGCTGTCGCAGGAGCAGCTCATGACCGTGCTGTGGGTCTCGTTCTTCCTGACCTGCGGCATCATCCTGCTGCTGTACTCCACCCGGCGGGCGCTTCTGGAGGGGCGGCGCTGGGGCTGGGTGTCGAGCATCGTGATCGCCGTCCTCAGCCTGCTGCTGTTTCCCATCGGGACCGTCCTGGGCCTGATCATGCTCGTTGGTGCCTTTGACCGGGACGTGCAGGCGTATACCCGGCGTTAAGCGGTTGAAGGTGGTCTCGGTGCGAGTCCGGGCCGGGTCTTGCGGCCCGGCCCGTCTTTTAGTATCTTAACAAGTCGGTGCGAGGGCCGTCCCCGGATGGCCGCGCAACGTGCCAGCACGGCGGGACACCGCCCTGGCGGGAATCAACCCAATGTGGGAGCGCCCACCCAAGCCCGATCAAAGGGCTTTTTGGCGTGCCCACCGCTT